>NZ_JBWPVU010000009.1:0-70905 GCF_056590255.1 Fenollaria sp. C0166D3 | reverse complement strand
ATTATATTTAAATCAATTTACTTTTCTTAATTGTCAAAGTCATTTGAAATAAAAATTAAAATTGATGATTCGAACGTGTTTCTAATATAATAGCAAACATTTCAATACAATCTTCAGCCGCTTTTACTGTACTTATTGTACAAAAAAACAGCATCGTGAAAACCACGAATGCCGTTATATATCTTCTCATATTAAATTCACTCCTTTTTTATTTTGCTAATGATGTTTCCATATATGATCCAATCCTAAAATTTGTGCATTTATATTTAACACTATCCATATATTGTTTATATGATATATCTGGTATATCAATGAAGTATAAACCATTTGTTGTTGAAATTACTGCTTTATCTATAATAAAATCACCATACTTATTCAAATAATCATCTATATCACCAGTTGATAACATAGCACACTCATTAGTTATATAGTAACTAGGCATTAATGAGAATATTACTCTATTAATAAATTTATCCTTAGCAATACCAGTAACTGAAATATCAACCACACCAGTTGCATCATATATCTTGTCCATTGATTTACATAATAAATCTGCTTCACTCAATCCAAGATTGCCTGATTTCTTTCTATTTAAGTTTTTGTGTTGTATTCTATATTTTTCTTTGCTTATCTCTACGCATTGCTTTCTATATTTAAGAATGTTGTCATCAAAACCATAATCATAATAAAACTCTTTTTTCAATAGACCTTCTTCTCTCTTTTGGAACTCTTTATCATAGTCGGGATGTCCTTTAGTGAATATAGCAGTTCCTACTCTAATATCATTTTTATTAGACTTAAATATATTCCAGTTTGCTGGTCTTTGTCCTACAGTATCCACTTTCTTAAAAGGTGCTTGAGAAGTATACTCTAATACAGTTCCTCTAAAATAAGTAACTGAACCATCTGGATTATGAATGATGTCAGCTGCTGTTGGATATATATCGTAAGTACTCCCTTTCTCAATAATTTGATTTTTCTTAAATTTAGCTACTGGTAGCTCCTCTGGTTTTGGTATTCTTTGTCCACTTGCTGTTACCCATGCTAAATTACTTTGCTCAGCTTTTTCTTCATTAACAGCCTCTGTTCCTGCTGTTAATACTACTTCTTTTGCTTTATTGTCCCAATCGACTTTGAAGCCTAATGTCTCTGCTATGTTTCTTATAGGTAAGAATGTTTTTGATATTGCTGGGTCGATTTGTGCTGGCACGTCTATTGTTACTGCTTTGCCATCTGCCCACATAAGTGGTTTTCCTACTGGGTATGATATTGTCTTGCCGTCATATGTGATGTCGACTATGTGGTTTGTGCCGTCCCACTCAACTTTAGCTCCTTCGATTGCGTTTACTAGGTCTCTTACTCCTACACATGTTCTTCCATTGACTACTCTTAAGCCATCTGTCATCTTTTGATCGACTCTCACCTTTTCTCCGTCTTTAATGATGAAGATTTTAACTTCATCTTTAAATTTTTTTACTTCTTGTTTAATTGCTGGTGCTTTTTTAAATTCTTCTATCGCTTCATCTGATGCAGCAAATGCTGATGCTGTTAATATTTGTGAAGCAATTAGGGCTCCTAAGAATACTTTTTTAAGCTTCATATAATTATCTCCTTTTCATTATAATTCATCTTAATTATACAATAAATATAAGTTTATTTCTACTTATTTCATAAAATATAATTTTACGCATAAAAATAAGCCTGCATCTCTGCAAGCTTATCTATTACATTTTACTATTTAATTTACTATTTATAAATTTTTCTAAATCTTATTTTACTTCTTCCATTAACTTACCCATAAGCCAAACGACATCTGAGTGCCATTTCTTATGACGTGGTGGGCAATATATCTTTGCGAATGTTTTTAGTGATTTGCCTTTATATAGTTTTCTTGTTATTAGCTCTCCAAAGTATAGGATATTGTCCTTTGGTGTTTTAAAGCTTAGGTAGCCGTTTGATCCTCTCATGCCGTAGAAGTTATTTGTATTTGCTTGTCTACCTTCCCAGCCTGCTTCTGCGATTGATACTGCGATGGCAAATATACCATTGACTCCGTATGTGTTTTCAAGTGCCTTGAAGCTTTCTCCTTGTCCAGCAAGTCCTGTATTAGCTAATATTTTATTAAATTCTTCCACACTTAAGTTTGTTGTTTGATAAACATCGTATGTAAGATTCTTTTCTTCTTCAACCATAACTAAGACTAGTTCGTCTAAGTCACTAATAATCTCACTGTCTCTTCTGTTTATCATGTCTTCTTCATTGTAGTTAATAATCATATCTATATCTTCTTGATTATTGTCTTGATTGTTTTCATCTTCCCTTTGCGCCATAGTTCCTGTACTATTTAAAATATATCCACAAAGAAAAACAAACAATAGTAAAAATGT
The DNA here is from genome assembly GCF_056590255.1 of Fenollaria sp. C0166D3. Lineage (NCBI taxonomy): Bacteria > Bacillati > Bacillota > Clostridia > Eubacteriales > Fenollaria > Fenollaria sp. C0166D3. The sequence continues at coordinate 68,518 of NZ_JBWPVU010000009.1, read as the reverse complement.
AATAATAAATTTTTTCCTATTCATTTTGTCCCTCCTATTTTTACAAATGCTATTGTAACAAAATTTAATGTAAATGTCTAGTTAAAGTTTTTTAATTAAATTATGACACAAATATTAAGATATGTTACAAATTCTTCATATTATTTTCCAAGATTTTCGCCAAAGAGTATTGAAATTTCTACATTTACATTATATAATATTGAAAGAGATATTTCGTACAAATAATCTGTTTTTTATGAAGGAAATTGTTTCAAAAAAATGAAATTATATAATTTTGTTTCATAATAAGGGTTCCGAAATAATTTGAGGTGTAAAATGAAAGATAATTTTGAATATAGAAGAAAAAGAAGAAAAAAGAAAAAAACTATTTCTCTTACAATCTTTGTTCTTATTTTATTAGGAATGATATATTTTTTATATAGTAACTACTATTTGAATAGAAATAAAGAAAATATAAATGTAGATGAAATTTTTGAAGGTATCAAAAAGACAAATATTGTTAAGGAATTAATTGACAAAGAGATCTACAACTATAATTTTAAGATAAAAGAGAAAGAACTTCTTGCATATAGAAAGAAACGCAAGGAAGAAGAACTTGCTAGACTATTGGCAAATGGTGAAGAAGTTAATCCTAAGGACTTTAAGAATGTAAAGGTTTCGAAGTCTTCTGTAAACACTGTTCCTATATCTATATACAAGGAATACTTTAAGGAAGACCTCTTCATTGGTGACTCGATTACTGAAGAGCTTAAGTACTACAAATTCCTTTATGACAATAATGTCTTTTCGAAGATTGGTTTAAATACTGATACGCTTAGAAAACTTATTCCGGATGAGAACTTTGGTATTGAACCTAAAAACATTTATCTAATGATGGGTCTTAATGACTCTGTCTTTGTTAAGACTGAGGAAAAGTTTAAGGAAAGGTATCTAGCGATGCTTGATACTCTTCAAGCAAAGTTCCCCGATGCGAAAATTTATCTACAAGCCATCTTCCCCGTAAGTAAAGCTTTGGATGAAAAAGAGGACGCTAGGGTAAATAATACTAAGATAAATTCATTTAACGAAGTTATCAAAACTATTGCGAGTGAGAGAGGACTTGATTATTTAGACTTCTCTTACCTATTGAAAGAAAATGAAGACTACTTCGAGCCAGATGGCATGCACTTAAAAAGCAAGTTTCACAAGGTCTGGTTGAATGAAGTCAAGAATATTCACTAAAGTATAAAAGGTAGGTTAATTATGAAAAAGATTATTTTATTTATAAGCGTCGCGCTTATGATATTTATGATTGGCTGCTCAAGTAAAGATGTGAGCCTTACAGATATTAAAGACAAGCTAAAAGATACGGTTGATTTCTCAACTTTCTCCAAGGAAGAGGATGCTTCTTATCTAAAGGATACTTTTGATTTTGATACAGATAAGATTGAAGCATATGAAATGTATGGCCCACAAACTAATTTAAACACAAATTCAGTTTTACTACTAAGACTTAAAGACGCAAGCGATGCAAGTGAATTCAAAGAAAAGATTGATGCATACAAGGCAAATCTTGTAGAAATATACAAAAGCTACGCTCCTGATCAAGCAAAGCTTGTTGAAGACAGCGTATATGAAGAACATGGCAAGACTATCGTACTAGTAATATCAGATAAGTCAGAAGAAGTTAAAAAGGCTTTAGCTGATCTATATAAATAATGGTATTCTCATCACTTTTATTTCTATACGTATTCTTACCAATTGCATTATTCTTATACTATATATCGCCTGAAAAGATAAAGAACTTTACGCTCTTTATCCTCTCCCTCATCTTTTACGCATGGGGCGAGCCGATATATGTAGGGATAATGCTTTTTTCCAGTGTATTTGATTATTGCAATGGAAGACTTTTAAATAAATTTAAAGAAGATTGGAAACGTAAAGCAGTCCTTATATTGAGTGTAATTGTCAATATTGGTCTGCTTTTTTTCTTTAAGTACTATAATTTTGTGATTGACAACTTAAATTATCTATTTAAGCTAAATATCAGCGCAAGCACATTGACACTGCCTCTTGGTATATCCTTCTACACATTCCAAACGCTTAGCTACACCATCGACGTATATAGAGGCGAGGTCGAAGCGTCAAATAGCTTCTTCGACTACAGTGCCTATGTCGCAATGTTTCCTCAGCTAGTTGCTGGGCCTATAGTTAGGTACATCGACATCTACAATCAATTGAAAAATAGGGACTTTTCTGACAGCTCTATTGCTTACGGCATCAAGAGATTTGTTTATGGTCTTGCGAAAAAAGTTTTGATTGCGAATAAACTTGGTGAGCTATATAAGATAATACTTGCGAAAGAGGTGGCAGGACTGGCTTCATCAATGGCTTGGCTTGGCATCATCGCCTTTACTCTTCAAATCTACTTTGACTTCAGTGGCTACTCAGACATGGCAATAGGTTTAGGCCGCATGCTTGGCTTTGACTTCTTGGAAAACTTTAACTTCCCTTACATTTCAAGGTCCATCACTGAGTTTTGGAGACGCTGGCACATGAGCTTATCACTATGGTTCAGAAATTATGTCTACATACCTCTTGGCGGTAATAGAGTGAAAGTGCCTAGACAGATACTAAACTTATTTATCACTTGGTTCCTAACAGGTTTTTGGCATGGAGCGGACTTTAACTTCATTATCTGGGGTCTATACTACTTCACTTTACTTGTCTTGGAAAAGTTCATTTATGCGAAGGCACTTGATAAGGCACCAAATTCCATTAAGCATATATATACTATGCTCTTAGTAATTATTGGCTGGGTTATATTTGAGTTTAAAGTGGCAGATATAGGACTATTCTTAAAGGCGATGTTTAATTTTAAAAATTTTGCCTCGTCTGAAGCACTATTCTACTTAAAAGAATACGGCTTCTATCTAGCGCTTGGCACAGTGCTTTCATTAGGCGCGTGCAAAAAGCTTATTTGCAAAACGAGAAAAACGACTTACTTAGAAATTGCCTTTTTATTCATCTTGCTAATACTTGTGACTATGTCCTTAATTAGTGAGTCCTACAACCCATTCCTGTATTTTAGATTTTAGGTGATAGATATGAAAGATAAATTACTCAAAATACTATTCTTTGTATTTATAGCTTCGGTTTTAGTGGCAAACGTCATTAGTGAAGACAGAAGCTTTAGTCAAAATGAAAATAGAGTTTTAGAAGAGCTTCCAAAGTTTTCATTCTTTTCACTAAAAAGCGGCGACTTCACTAAGAAGTTCGAAGCATATTGCAAGGATCAATTCATATTCAAAGATGCCTTAGTTGGCGCTAGATCAAAGCTTGACTACGCTCTTGGCAAGAGAGAATTTAATAATGTCTATATAGGCACGGACAAGAATTATTACGAAAAATATATTTATGATGAAAAAAAGGTAGATAAGTTCATTAAGTATGTGAACGATATCGATGTCAAGGACAAGTACATCGCCATCTGCCCCGATAAAGGCGAGGTCTATAGAGATAGACTCCCTAAGGGCGCAATCTTTAGTGACGAAACTAAAGTTCTTAATAGATACAAAAATGAAATCGAAGGAAAATACATTGACTTATTTACGCTTATGATGGAGCACAAGGACGAATACATCTTCTACAAGTCCGACCACCACTGGCGTGAAGGTGCTTACCTTGCCTACAAAGAGCTTACTAAGACTATGGGCCTAGAAGAGATTAAGGATATAGAGAAAGTGACTTGTGATAATTTTAGAGGCTCACTCGATTCAAAGTCTTCTTATTATAATAGTGCTGTCGACGAAATATTATTTTACCTGCCAAAAAATTATGATGAGATAAAAGTTAAGGGCGATGATAAAGATATCAAGGTTCTTGACAAGGATGAGTTCAAGAACAAAGACAAATACAAGGCACTATTTAGCGGTAACTATGGTCTTGTTGAAATAGAAGGCAATCCTTCTTCAGATAAGACGCTACTAATAGTAAAGGACTCGTTTGCAAACGCAGTGGCAAGTCTATTTACAAATGAATACAAAACTATATACATGGTTGACAAGCGTTTCTTTAATCAAAAGATAAATGACTTTATCAAGGAGAATGATATCGATACTTGCTTGGTCCTTGGCAGCGTGAACGGACTTAATTAAAGCTTGAAAAATCCCGCTTTATGTTGTATTATATACTTAGAGGTGAAACTATGAATAAAAGAAAAATTTCGCTAATGATAGTATTAGTTTTATTATTTAGCATTTTATCATCTTGCAAACCAAAGCTAAGAACGAAATTTTCGTTTAACTACTTCGATAGCTTCGATACTTTGGTTAAGGCGACTGGCTACTTCTACAGCCAAGGCGAAGCAGATGAATTCGATAAAAAATTAGCTGAAAAATTAAAGTACTATGACCACCTATTCGACTGCCACAAGGAGCACGAAGGCATTAACAATGTCTTTACCATCAACAAGATGGCTGGCAAAGAAAAAGTTAAGGTCGATAAGGCTCTTATAGATCTTATATCGCAAGCAAAAACACTCGGCCTAAAGTATGACTCTAATGTAAATATTGCTTTTGGTGCAATAATCGAACTTTGGGAGAAGAGCATGACTGAGGCGCTTGAAAATGATGAATTAAAGGCGGCTATACCTGATATGAACGAGCTTAAAGAGAGAGCTAAGTACGCCTCACTAAATAATATCATAATCGATAAAGAAGAAAATACTGTATATATCTCAGATGAAAAGACTAAGCTAAACCTAGGCGCCGTTGCCAAGGGTTATGCTGTTGAACTTATATGCAATGAGCTTAAGGAAGATGGCTTTGACTCAGTAGTTATCAGTGCTGGCGGCAATGTTAAGACCATTGGCCACCCTAACGGCGAAACTGATAGGAAGTGGACTATAGGCGTTGAAAATCCTTACTCTGCATCAGAGATGAAGGAAGGCGACTCTGAAATTTATGACATACTATATACTATGGATAAAGCAATCGTTACATCTGGCGATTACCAAAGATATTTCTATGGACTTGACAATGTTAAATACAATCACATCATAGATACAAGAACTCTATCGAGCGCAAGAAACTTTAGAGCTGTCACTGTAATCACTAAGGATTCAGGCATAGCGGACTTCCTGTCTACCCTACTATTCACACTGACTTATGAAGAAGGCGTAGAGGTACTTAAGGACTTCCCTGACACTGAAGCTTTGTGGATTAACTTTGATAACACCGAGTTCTACACTGATGGACTTAAGCACTACTCCAAGGCTTTAGGAGCAACGAAGTAATGTTTAAGAACACACTCAGGGCGCTTATCTCATATATACTGATCACAGTAATTTCAGTACTTATGATGCTTTCACTAAAGAAGCTCGATAATCCACTAGTACTAAGGATAGTTATGATTATCTACTCACTAGTAATGCTAATGCTGTTCTATTTATCAGGCTTTTTAGTAAATACTAGATATAGGAAGAACAAGGCGCTTAAATCGTACAACTTAATCATATTTATAGGCCTAATTATATTTATAGCCTCGCTAATACTTTCGAAGTTCTATATAAAGACGGAGCTATTCACAGAGAAATATTTCATATTCAATATAATGAATCAAGCTATGTACCTAGTTTTGAAGAGCTTTTTTATACCAGTAAACGCTATCACATCGTTCATTGCGTTTTTACTGACAAAGCTTCTCTATTCACTGGGCGTTCATAGCAAATACAAGTTAAGGAAGTGATAATATGGCAAAAACTATTGACGACAAATTTATGGATCTAATGAAGGAAACTAATGAAAAATTTGATGCACTTAGAAACAAGATTGACAATATACCTAAGATGTCTAAGGCTGGCACAAGACTTATTACTAAGGAAGAAAAAGAACTTATTGAAAATTCAATGAGAGAAGAAAAGATTTCAAAAGAAGAAAATACTGAAGAAAACACTATTGAAGAATAATTAAAGGAGTTAATATGCTTATAGACGGTGAAGTAATTAAAATTGTATATAGAAATGATTTGAACGCGTATACCGTTATGCAAGTTAACTCTGACGGCGAGCTTATCACTTGCGTTGGCACTGCCTTGACTGTTAAGGAGCACGACTACGTTGAGCTTGAGGGCGAGCTTGTCTTTCACGAGAAGTACGGCGAACAAATTAATTTTACTAGGCTTAGCTTTAAGGAGAGAGACACAATTGAATCGATTAGGAGCTACTTGATTAAAAGTGGCATACCTAAGATTGGTGAGAAAAGAGCCGAAGAGATTATTGACCTCTTCGGCCTTGATTCTATTAAAGTAATTTTTAACGAAACAGATAAACTTCTTCAAGTAAGAGGCATAGGCAAAAAGGCCCTTGCCGATATAAAAGAATACATAAAATCAAATAAAGAGCGTGAAGAAATACTTCAAAAGCTTGCGAAATACAATCTGCCAACGGCTACCCTTTTAAAGATATATAATATATATGGAGATGAAGCCATCAATATATTAAAAAATAATCCATATAGACTTATATACGACAAGATTGGTATCGGTTTTAAAACTGCAGATAAGATTGCTCTTGAAGAAGGCGCCGACGCCAATGGACTTGAGCGCTTAAAGGCAGCCATCATCTACCTTTTAAACATATATCTCGCTCAAGGCTCGACCTACATACCAAAGGACAGGCTATATGAAGAGCTAAAATTTCTTATGACTATGGACGAGGACAAATTTAATCTCGCCATCAAAGAGCTTGCAACTTCTGGAAACATCGCTGTTAAGAAGGAACGCGGAACTAAGTATAACGTCTACCTAAGCCTTTACTACGAGAAAGAGCTAGAGTGCGCGAAGAGGCTCTACGACATCAAAAATGCGTCACCATCGACCTATGTCTTTGACTGCGACGAGCTTATAGAAAAGTATGAAGCAAGTGAAAATATTATCTTTGACGAAAAACAAAAGCTTGCGATTAAGAAAGCCTTTGTCAATAACATCTCCATCATCACGGGTGGACCAGGTACTGGAAAGACCTCGATCATCGAAGCCATCATCACTATACTAAAGACTTTCAATATTAGCTTTGCTCTTGCGGCGCCAACTGGTAAGGCCGCCAAGCGTATGGAAGAAAAAACGGGTGAAGCAGCTATGACTCTTCATAGGCTATTAAATATCGCCCCCATCGATGGCGCGGACTTTTTCGAAAGCTCTGAGGAGATCGAGGCAGACTTTATTATAGTTGACGAAGTATCTATGATGGATACGCTTCTCTTTAGTGAGCTCTTAGCAGCTATTGAGCCAGGCAAATCACTACTCTTACTTGGTGACAAGGACCAGCTGCCTAGTGTTGGCGCTGGCAATGTCTTAGAGGATTTAATTAATTCAAACGAGGTCGAAACGACTGAGCTCGAACATATTTATAGGCAAAGTGAAAATAGTATGATAGCGATTAACTCGCAAGAGATACGCATGGGCCATATGCCTGAGGTAAATAAAAAAGATAGTGATTTCTTCTTCATAAGTAAAGACTCGGACGATGATATACTTGAAGAGATACTTGATCTTTTAAATGAAAGGCTGATAAATTACTTCAGTTTAGACCCATTCAAAGACGTGCAAATACTTACACCTACTAAAAAAGGCAAGCTTGGCACGCTTAATCTAAATTACATGCTGCAAAACCTACTCAATTCACGCGCCGATAAGGAAACTGTCAGAGCCATGGGCAAGGAGTTTCGCGTTGGCGACAAAGTAATTCAGATGAAGAATAATTACGATATAATTTCGCATGAGTATAAGAATGGCAAGTACGAGGAAGTGACTGGCGTCTTCAATGGCGACACAGGCATAATCAGAAGCGTCGATAAAGATAATGAGACCATTGACATAGACTTTGACGATGGCAAGAGCGCTACTTATGATTTTTCCTTACTTGGAGAGCTCTCACTTAGCTATGCCCTAACCGTTCATAAGTCCCAAGGCAGTGAGTTTGACTGCGTTATCATGCCCATTACCTACGCTAATGAAAAGCTATTAACAAGAAATTTATTATATACTGCCATAACGAGAGCGAAAAAACTGCTTATTTTGGTCGGCAGAGAAAAATATCTAAAGCTAATGATTGACAATAACTTCATCAGCACTAGATACACTAGCCTTGAAAAAAGGATACGCGATTTAAAGAAGGTATTCAAATGAAAATCTGTCCATTTTGTAATGAAGCATTTGAGGGCTTAGTGCCCTACTGCTCTAGCTGCAGCGCAAACATAGAGATAATCAGAAAAACTTTCTTCGTTGATGGCTTTGAGAGGCTCTACTCAATCGTCTACTACAATGACTTTTTTAGAGAGCACCTCTTTAACTACAAGTTTGGCATGCAGAAAAAATATTTATCTGCCCTCGCCTATCTATTTGAAGAAGAGATTAAAAAGATTATGATAGATGAAACAATTGACTACATCGCAAGCGTCCCCATGAACGAGGAAAAGCTAAGGAAGAAAGGCTTTGACCATATGGGCGAAATTGTAAAGATCATCTCTAAGGATATGGGCCTAAAGCTATATACTTATAAAAAGCTACAAGCGCGTGATATGCACAAGCTGAGCTACTCTGAAAGGGCTCATATGAAGGGCATATTTCAAAAAAGCGCTGATGCAAGTGGCAATGTACTAATAATCGATGATATAATAACAACAGGAACGACTATGAAGGACTCGGCTCGTGCCATGAAGGACGCAGGCTTTGACAAGGTCTTCGGTCTAATCCTGTGCTCAAGGAGGTAAATATGTTTAAATACGCAATAATTGGTGGAACGGCTCTTAAGAGCATGAAGAGCATTGAGACAAAGACAATAGAAAATGAATATGGCCTTTGTGAATACAATGTTCTTAATGAAGACACGATCTTCGTTCCAAGGCACGGAATGAACTACTCAGTTCCCCCTACATTTATAAATTATAGAGCAAATGTCAAGGCGATGAAGGACTTAGGCGTGGAATATGCCTACGCCATCAACTCAGTTGGCTCGCTTAGAGAAGAAGTAGAGCCGCTAAGTATAGTCATGGCGACTGACTTTTTGGACTTCACTAAGAAGAGGGACTACACTTTCTTCACTGGTCTTGATAAGGGCGTTAAATTCATTGCAATGGACGAGCCTTATTCACTAGAGATGAATAAATTATTCGAGGAAAAATACGATGGCAAAATTACTTCAGGCGTTTTAGTGACTACTGAAGGACCAAAGTTTGAGACTAAGATTGAAAATAAATTCTACAAGTCCATCGGCGGCGACGTCGTTGGCATGACTGGTTCACCTGAAGTTATACTTGCGAACGAATTAGGCATCAAATACGCTTCACTAAACGTTGTTGGCAACTACGGTACAGGCGTTACTGATAAGCACGTCGAGATCACCAACGAACAAGAGGACATCGCCTTAAAGGCAGCTCATGTGGCTTTAGATATATTCAAAGCAGGCCTTAATTTTAATGAGGGAGCGAAATTCCTATGATGCCCGATATTGACACATTCACAGCATGGACCGATGAAGCCTGTGAGAGACTGCCAGAAGTTTTCTTCAGAGATCTAAATCTTGGCGTAGTCGTCTCAGAGGACTTAAAGATATCGCCCGATGCAATTGACGATGACCTATTTATCCTGGGTCAATACGAGCGCTCAGCCATGGGCAAGGCTATATACATCTACTACGGTTCTTTTATGAAGATGTATGAGAACTGGCCTGAAGATGATATCAAGGACATGATATACCACGTTTTAAAACACGAGTTCACTCATCACATGGAAGGCCTTGCTAATTACAGAGACCTAGAGGTCGAAGATGAGGAGCAGCTTGCAAGATATAAGGAAATGAAGAAACATGATCATAAATAGCGATTGGGAAAAATTTTTACAAAGTGAATACACTAAGGACTACTTCATCAAGATGCGTGACGCACTTCGCCGCGAGTACAAGGAGCACACCATATATCCAAAGTACTACGAGATATTCAAGGCGCTTGAGCTATCGCCACTTAAGGACACTAAGGTCTTTATCTTGGGTCAAGACCCGTACCATGAAGTAAATCAGGCTAATGGCCTAGCCTTCTCTGTCAATGACGGCGTGGCTCTTCCACCATCTTTAAGAAATATATATAAGGAGCTCTACGACGATTTAGGCATTGTCAATAGAAGCGGCGATTTAGATGCTTGGGCAAAACAAGGGGTGCTGCTTTTAAACTCAACCTTAACCGTTCGCAAGGGCTATGCCAATTCACATAAGGACATAGGCTGGCAAATATTTACTGATAAGATCATAGAAACGCTTTGCAAAAACAAAGAAAACGTCGTATATATCTTATGGGGTGCCTACGCGAGAAGCAAGATGAAGTACATCGATACAAGTAAGAACCTTGTAATCACCTCGGCTCACCCATCGCCCTTGTCGGCGTATAGAGGCTTTTTCGGATCAAAGCCATTCTCAAAGACGAACGCCTATCTAAAAGCACACAATATTAAAGAAATAGATTGGAGTATAAAATGAAAAAAATTTTGATTAGCTCACAGCCATATTCGGATGGCAAGAGAAATTATGTACAAATCAATAGAAATTACGCCGAAGCCGTTAAGATGGCGGGCGCAGTGCCTTTCATCGCGCCATACACTGACCTTGAAGGCGTAAGTGAACTCGTGGCAATGGCTGATGCAGTCATACTTACAGGCGGCCACGATGTAAATCCACTTATCTATGGCGAAGAACTGCAAAAAGGCATACAAGGCATTTCGAATGAAAGAGACGCCTTTGATCTAAAGCTTATAGAGGAAGCACTTAAACAAGGAAAGCCTATGCTTGGCATATGCAGAGGGATGCAGCTGATAAACGCATACCTAGGGGGAACGCTATACCAAGACATATACAAGGCAAACGTAGCTAAGCTCGAGCACGTGAGCTTCGATACACTTTCTGTCGGCGCGCACTACATCACTATCAAAGAGCAAAGCTTTTTACACAGGGCAACTGGCCTTAAGAAGATGCTTGTCAACACAGAGCATCATCAAGCCGTTAAGGATATAGCGGAGGGCTTTAAAGTCACAGCAAAGTCTTCCGACGGCATAATTGAAGCTGTGGAGGACGTTCATAGAAAGATCTATCTAGTGCAGTTCCATCCAGAGGCAATGGCTGTGAATAATAATGGAGAAGCAATAAATATATTTAAGGAGTTTATAAAATTACAATGAAAAAGAAATTTGACAGATACGAATACTTCGGCGACAACGAAGAAATTGCTACTACCATCACAGCCATCGTCATAGGCTGCTTACTATCAAGTTTTGCGATAAACTTTTTCTTCATACCAAATAAGCTTTTATCAGGCGGCGTTGGCGGCATCTCCATCATCATAGAGCTACTTACTGGCCTGCCAGCAGGTATCATGCTCTTTGCTATTAACCTGCCAATATTTTTATTCGGACTAAAAGAGCTTGACAAGAAATTCTTGGTTTACGCCTTCATAACTACTTTCGTTTTATCCGCGACTATGGTACTCTTAAGACCAATGCAAAAGCTTAATACCTTTGATGACATACTTATCAGCGCAATCTTCGGAGGCGTTCTCAATGGTATAGGCATGGGCGTTTTATTTAGGCACGGCGCTTGCCAAGGCGGCCTCGACATAGTTGCCGCAGTATGTAAGAAGCGCTACAACATAAACATCGGCAGCGCTCTTATGGCGATGAATGCGATCATAATTAGTTTAGCGAGTATAAAATTCGGTGTCTTGAAGGGTCTTTACACAGTTATATCGATGTTCGTTGCATACCAAGTGCTTGACAAAGTGCAAACAGGCTTCGACGCGACAAAGAGCGTACTCATCATATCGAAGGACTACGAAGAGCTTTCATACGAGCTGATGAACAAGCTTGAGCGTGGCGCAACCATCATCGACTCATACGGCGCTTGGTCAAAGAGCGATCTAAAGATTATCTTCATGCTGGTTAGACCTAGGGAGATAGTTGATGTCAAGAAGATAACTAACGCCATAGACCCGAACGCCTTCATCACTATACAAGACACAAACGAAGTTAAAGGAAGAGGCTTTAAAGGCTCAGACAACTTCTAAGACAATCGTATTGCATATATCAAATACAAGACCCAGTTCATATGAACCGGGTCTTTTTACGTGGCAAATCGCCTAATTCATCCCATATTTTAGGCGATTCGCGGGGTTTTAGGCGAAAAAAAATATCTCTCGGCTCTCACCAAGAGATATATATTAATAATAAACTTCTTCTAAGACTAGTCCCTTCGCTGGCAACGTCGGTGCAAGTCCCCTTCTATCGCCCTCGTCTATCGCTCTAGCCATCTCATCTATATCCAAGATACCAGTGCCGACAAAAACGAGTGTGCCTGCCATAATCCTGACCATATTGTATAAAAAGCTTCTGCCCTTGACGTCGATGTAGACAAAGTCGCCGTCCCTAATGATATCGACCGAGTGAATGGTTCTCACCGTCGTGTCAACGTCGCTACCTATGGCCATAAAGGCTCTGTAGTCCTTCTCGCCGACCATGTGTTTAGCGGCCTCGCGCATCAAGTCAAGATCAAGCTTATAAGGAAAGTTGTATGCAAAGTGCCTGTCGGTCGCCCTGCCAAACTTCCTGTGTTCAAGCGTGTACCTATAGTACTTGCCCTTCGATGAGAAGCGCGCGTGAAAGTCATCTGGCGCCTCCTCGCTCCTAAGTACTCTGATGTCCTCAGGAAGCTTGTCGTTGATTGGATATATCATCTTTTCGACCGGACATACGGATTCAGTTTTGAAATTCAAAACAAAGCCTCTTGCACTCACGCCCTTATCAGTCCTCGAGCAGCCAATAACTTTTATGTCTTCACCCAAAGCCTTGCTAATGGATGCGTTCAGCGTGTCCTCTACTGTGTGAGCGTTCTCTTGCGCTTGAAAGCCCGAATAATTTGTCCCGTCAAAATCTATAAGTAATTTTATGTTCTTCATATGAAATTAAATAGATACTTTGTCGATATTATAAAGCCAAAGTATATCAGTATTACAATTATAGCCACTTTATCTGTCTTTGTGTAGATAAGTGGATTTAGCTTGCCTCTGTTGTCGCCGCCGTTGTAGCATCTCGCGTCCATGGCGATGGCTAGTTCATCTGCCCTCTTAAGTGCGTTTAAGAAAAGTGGTATCATCAGTGGCAGCATCTTCTTAGCCGTCTCGATTATGTTCTTGCCGCTAAAGCTTGCTCCTCTCGACTCTTGCGCCATCTTGATCTTGTTCGCCTCTTCAGCCAGCGTCGGTATGAATCTTAAGGCTATAGTCATCATCATCGCTAGTTCATGAGTCGGTACCTTAATCTTCTTAAGCGGACTCATCAGCGACTCAAGTCCATCAGTTAGTCTGATTGGCGATGTTGTAAGCGTTAGTAGTGATGAGCCGAGTATTAATAAGAGTAGTCTAAATGACATGAAAAGACCTGTGTTTAGCCCTTCATATGTCATCGACGGCCACTTAAGATTTGGAAATATTTGTGTGCCCGGCGTGAAAAACACATTGAAGATTAAAGTCATTATGATAATCACGCGCATCGGCTTAAGCCCTCTAAAAATTATCTTTACTGGTACCTTGCTCATTAGTATAAGCGTGATTATGGTAATCGCTACAAGTCCAAGTATGATGTATGAATCAACGAAGAAGATCGCTATCATAAATACGAAGACGAAGATCAGTTTAACTCTTGGGTCTAGCCTATGAACAAAGCTATCTGTCGGAAAATATTGTCCTATGGATACGTTGTTAAACATTTTTCTTCACCTCGAAATACTCGTGTATATGGCTCCTTGCCTCTTCAACGGTCTTGACATATGGATTTAGACCCGGATATTTCTCCTGCAAAGTAAACATAAACTCAGTTATCTCAGGCACGCCAACATCGTACTTCTTAAGAAGTTCACGCTCCTTAACCGCTTCGTCAGTAGTCTTGTGCATGATAAGCTTTCCTTTGCTTAAAACGACTATCTCATTCGCATAAGTAAAGACGTCCTCCATCGAGTGCGATACCAAAACAACAGTGATCTTAGTCTTTTTGTATATATCATAGATCTCATCAAGTATTTCTTCCCTAGCGCGTGGGTCAAGACCCGCTGTTGGCTCGTCAAGTATAAGCACCTTCGGCCTCATAGCAAGTATGCCCGCTATGGCAACACGCCTTTTTTGTCCGCCCGATAATTCAAAGGGCGACCTGTCCTTAACCCATTCGTAGTCAAGCTTAACGTCCTCAATCGCGTCCTTAACACGTATTGCTACTTCCTCGTCACTTAGTCCAAGGTTCTTAGGTCCAAAGGCAACATCCTTTTCAACAGTCTCTTCAAAAAGCTGATACTCAGGATATTGAAAGACCATGCCAACGCTCTCACGAAGCTTATTTAGCTTGATGTCCTTTTGAGTTATGTCCACTCCATCTATAATTATGGTGCCAGATGTAGGTCTAAGTAGGCCATTTAATTGCTGCATAAAAGTCGACTTACCGCTACCAGTGTGACCGATGATGCCGATAAAGCTATTATCCTTGATAGTTAGCGATATATCGTCAAGCGCCTTCACCTCAAACGGCGTGTCCTTATTATATATAAATGATAAATTTTTTATTTCAATCATAATTTTGCCACCAATTCATCTATGCTTAGTTCATCACCAGCGACATCGAAGCCATCCTCCTTAAGAAGATTGCTTAGCTCAGTCACTTGCGGCACATCAAGTCCAAGCGAGTGCACCTTTTTTACGTCGGAGAAAATCCTTCTCGGTGTGTCGTCCCAGACCAATTTGCCCTCGTGCATAACCATGAGCCTGTCAGATAGAACAGCCTCGCTCATGAAGTGCGTGATGAGTACTATAGTCTTTTCATATTTTCTATTGAGTTTGATAATGGTGTCCATGACTTCCTTCCTGCCCACTGGATCGAGCATGGCAGTCGGCTCGTCAAAGACAATGATGTTCGGGTTGATAGCAAGTATGCCTGCGATGGCTAGCCTTTGCTTTTGTCCACCGCTCAATAGGTTCGGCGCGTGCTTTTTGTATTCACTCATCGATACTATCTCCAAAGCTTCGTCGACCCTCTTTCTAATCTCAGGCGTTGGCAGACCAAGGTTCTCTGGGCCAAAGGCAACGTCCTCTTCAACTATAGTCGCTATGATTTGATTGTCCGGATTTTGAAACACAAGTCCTAAGTTTTGTCTTATCTCAAGAAGGTTTTCTTCGTTCTTCGTGTTCATACCCATGACAGTCGCATCGCCTTCAGTCGGAAGCAAAATGCCGTCCATGACCTTCGCTATGGTTGACTTGCCACTGCCGTTCATGCCAAGTATAGACACGAACTCGCCCTTCTCTATCTCAAAGCTCACATCGTCTAGAGCCTTCTTGTCTTTTTCATTTTTGTCGTAAGCAAAACTTACATTTTCAAATTTAATCATGCTATCACCTAAACTTAATAATACCATATTCGCGGCGATTTTACAAGGTTTTTAAGCGATTATCTAAATTAATATTAAGCTCTTTGTCCTCACTACGTTTATGGTCTTCCCTCATCTATAAAAAACTGTTCAGATAGTAATTTTACTAATCAAAGGCCCGTCATAAGACTAGTGATTTTACTTGACAAATGACGTGCGATAGAGATAGTGATTTTACTTAAGATATGACGAGCATTTATAAAAGTGATTTTACTTGACATATGACCTGCGTTAGCAATAGTGATTTTGCTTGTGAAGTGCCACGCCTTAGCACAAGCGCGTCCACTATACCTAAGACAAGTCACTAAGCTTCTTTATTTGACTATATGACTAAAACTGTCAAATATACTACAAAAGTAGTATTGACAAGCCCATGTAAATAGTCTATAATTGTCTTAGTCATTCAAGTAGCAATAAAATTTAAGTAGGTAGATGAAAGACAGGTGATAAGATGACAAGAACAATACTTCATTCAGACATGAATAACTGCTACGCCTCTATCGAGAGAAAGCTAAATCCATCTCTCGTTGGTAAACGGCTTGTAGTCTGCGGTTCAGTCGAAGATAGACACTCCATAGTTCTAGCTAAGAGCTACGAAGCAAAGGCCTTTGGCGTAAAGACGGGAGATAGTCTCTTCGAAGCAAAGATGAAGTGCCCCGGCCTAGTTGCAGTAAAACCGCACTATGATGAGTACTTCAAGTTCTCAAAATTAGCGCATAAAATTTACTATAGCTATACCAATCAAGTCGAACCCTTCGGCTTAGACGAGTGCTGGCTCGATGTGACAGGCTCCGAAAAATTATTTGGCAGTGGCGAGGCCATTGCCCACGAGATTAAGGAGCGTATCAAGAAAGAGCTCGGCATAACAGTCAGCATTGGTGTAAGCTACAACAAGATATTCGCAAAGCTTGGCAGCGACCTTAAGAAGCCCGATGCAGTTACAGTTATAAAGAAGGATGATTTTAAAGAGATAGTTTGGCCGCTCTCCACTGACGCCATCATTGGCATAGGCAGCAAAACAAAGAAAAAACTTATGTACATGAACATAAACACACTGGGTGAACTCGCTAAGGCAGATGTAAATCTATTAAAAAGAAAGCTTGGAATAAGAGGACTATATCTATGGCAATATGCGAACGGCTACGACACCAGCGAGGTTTGCGACTACTACCACCGCGACAGGATCAAGTCCATATCCAGAGGTGTAACCACCAAGGCCGATCTGAACTCATACGATGAGGTGAAAAAGATATTCGAAGAGCTCGCCATTGAGGTGAGTAAAAAATTAATCGAAGAGGATCTCAAGGCAGGCGGCGTGAGAATAACGATAAGGGATAAAAATCTTAGCTACGTGAGCTTCCAAAAGGTCTTCACTGAGACAAGCATCAGCGCACTTAGGCTAAACGACAAGGCCATGGAGCTCTTTAAAGAACGCTACGACTTTAAGGAAGCGATTAGGAGCCTAACGATATCCGCGATAAATCTTACGAGGAACACAAAGACTGAGCAGCTGAGTCTATTCGCCCCGAAAAAAGTCATCAAAGACGATAGACTTGAGAAGGTCTTTAACGAGATCAGAGAAAAGTTTGGGAGTGACAAGATTGGCTACTTAGGTCTCGAGCTCAATAGCAAGATGCCAGAAAAGCCAAGCGTCGTTACCTTGCCAAGTGGTTTTAAAAATATGATATAGACAATATAAGAAAATATCCGTAAGGCTAGACCCTACGGATATTTTTTCGAAAAAGAAAGGCTCTCATCGAGCCTATCTTTCCGGGTAAATTTTAATTTGGAGGTTTCTTGAAGTGTATTTTGTCCGCTTTCTTGTAGATATAAGGATACTTAGTAAGTGAAAACGCTAATGACTTTAATTTCATTCAACACACTCCTTTAATTAATTTGAAAATTCCTACACTTATATTATAAGTCATATCGCATATTTTGTGGTTAAGTGCGTGTAAAGTTTAGGTAAATTTTAATTTTGTATTGAATTAGCTTTCTTTCTGTTGTATAATTAGCTTATAAGGGGGCATAATTATGGACGAAAAATACGATAAAAAAGCCTTTAAGTTTTATAGAAATTTGATTGCTTTTGGAATAATTTTATACATTTTGCTAAATAATTTGCATATGATTTGGCACTACTTTAATATTTTCTTGGGTATACTAACTCCGTTCTTGGCGGGTGGCTTCGTTGCCTTCATATTAAATATACCATTGAAATTATTTGAGGAAAAGATATTTAAAAAGTGGCAGCCGAAGAAAAAGGGCGGCAAGCGTGCTGTTTGCATACTTCTAACTTTACTAAGTATCGCACTAATCATATTCTTACTTATATACATCGTTGGCCCAAGAGTGCAAGAGTCACTAATAAGCGTTGTTGAAAAGCTCCCTGAGTTTGAAGATCAACTTGTAAAAATACCAATACTTAAGGATTACGAAGAAAATATTCACGAAGTATTCTCAAAAATCAATATCCATAGTGCCCAAAAGGCTCTGATCGACTATATTAAAAATGCTAACAATGACTTATTTAACACTATTGTTTCAAGGGTTGGCTCTGTATTAAATACTTTATTTGGTGTGGTAATGGGCTTTGTCTTCGCGATATATGCGCTATCATCTAAAGAGGACTTATCTAGAAAGTCTAAAGAACTGCTATACGCAGCCTTTTCAGAAGAAAGAGCAGATACAATTGTCAAGTTTGGCGAGATAATATTCAAGAACTTCTACAATTTCTTTACTGGCCAGTTCATCGAGGCTTTGGTCTTGGGCGCAATGTGCTTTGTTGGTATGCTAATATTTAGATTCCCGTTCGCTCCAGCTATATCCATAATCGTGGGTCTTGGTGCTTTGGTGCCAATACTAGGCGCTTACATCGGTGTTATCACTGGCGCACTTCTAATACTTTTGCAATCGCCGTTCAAGGCTTTGATGTTCATCGTCTTTATGGTTTGCTTGCAACAATTTGATGGCAGCGTAACATATCCACGTATTGTTGGTAACAAAGTTGGCCTTCCTGCAATATTCGTCATAGTGGCGATCACTGTTGGTGGCGCGCTATTCGGCATGATAGGTATGATACTTTTCGTTCCTCTGTTCTCAACTATATATGAACTGCTTACTATATATAAAAACAAAAGGCTTAAAGAGAAAGGTATTAATATAAAAACAAAATAGCTTAGATAAAAGAAATGCACTTCGCTCGCGAAGTGCATTTTTTCTGTGTATTTATGTTTTAATTTGAAAGTATTCTACTTTACAGCTTTTAGAAGCGCTTTAAGGAATTCCCACATTCTAGCTGTTGACTTGATATCTAGATGCTCTCTATTAGTATGAACGTCGTAGATATTTGGTCCAAAGCTTATCATCTTAGTATCTGGTAAGATTTGTTTTAGTAGACCGCATTCAAGTCCTGCGTGTATAGCGCTTACTTCTGCGTCTTTACCTGTAACTTCTTTATAAACCTTTGATACTAAATCTCTTAGTACTGGGTCTTCATCGAATTCCCATGAAGGATATGCTTCTGAAAGTTCAACTTTGCCGCCAAGTACTTCAGTCATGATTCTAACTTGTTCTCTTACTTCAACAAGTGCTGCATCTGATGAACTTCTGATTGAGCATAGATAGTTCACGCCATTTCCCTCAGTTCTAAGTACAGCTGCGTTACAGCTTGTCATTACAAGGCCTTCTATGTCCTTTGACATGTAGATAACGCCGTGTGGAGCAAGCATTAAGAAGTTTATGATTCTGTTAGTATCCTTCTTAGTCATTACTTTTTCAGCTTTTACTTCTTTAAATTCAAGGCTCATATTAGGGTCTTCTACGTGATAATCTTTTTTGATGTGAGTAAATAAATCATTCATCGCATCTTTAACTTTAGCGTAGTCTGTATGAACTATAGTAGCCTTAGCAACATTAGCGATGGCATTGTGCTTAGTACCACCTTCGATTGAAGCTAATCTTAGTTTATCGCAGTTGCATTCATTTAATAATCTTGCTAAAACTTTGATAGCGTTTGCTCTTTGCTTAATGATTTCCATACCGCTGTGTCCGCCAGTAAAGCCCTTTAAGCTGATTTCTAGAGCTGGCTCACTATTGTCTTCAAATTCAACTTCGAATTTTGATTCACTATTGACACCGCCTGAGCTTGATGATAAGAATATACCTTCTTCTTCAGAGTCGATATTGAATAGGTAATCGCCACTTAGGTGCTCGTTTGTTAAGTTTAATGCACCGACCATGGATGTTTCTTCAGCTGTTGTAAACACTGCTTCGATGGCTGGGTGCTCGATGTCGTCTGCATCAAGTACTGCAAGTGCCATAGCAACTGCTATACCATCGTCAGCGCCAAGTGTTGTGTCATTTGCTCTTAGATAGTCTCCGTCAACTATCATTTCGATTGGATCTTTAGAGAAATCATGCTTGCTATCTAAACCTTTTTCGCAAACCATATCCATATGTCCTTGTAGGATAACCTTTGGAGCATTTTCATAGCCCTTAGTAGCGCCCTTGTGTATAACGATATTTAGCGCCTCATCTTGCCAAACGTCTAAATTTCTTTCCTTAGCCCAATTGTATAGAAAATCAGAAATTCTCTTTTCATCGCCTGAACCTCTTGGGATTTGGTTAATCTCTTTAAACCAATGAAAAACCTCTTGTGCTGGTAAATCTTTGTAGTCCATAATTTTACCTCCTAAAAATTTTCTTTGAAATATTTAATTATATCGTCTGATTCGTAAAGCGGCTTGCCGTCAATGAATAGGCATGGCACTTGGTCCTTGCCGCCTCTTTTGATTAAGTCTTCGTTGTTATTTCCCTCTTTAATGTCAACAAGTTCAACATCCTTGATTTGACAATTGTCCATCATGTAGTTCAATACCTTTTGACAGAATGGGCACTCAGCCTTGTAATAAAGTTCTAATTTCATCTTAACCTCCTAAATACTACCTAATTTAATTATATTTCGAATAAATAATTTATTTTGTATGCGTATAGGAACGACGCCTTCCTCAACTAAGTCCTCGCCGTCGAAGTCCTCGCTCTTTAAGCTAGCAAGGGAGCTCTTCTCAAGGTACTTCACCTTGCGCGCATCCTTCATATAGCCAGTCTTTAACGTAAACTCAAGATGCCTTAAGCCCTCATCCTCTTCAATGAGGTAGCCTGTTTCCTCTACATAAGTATTAATACCCATATCGGTAGTAAAATCAATCATCAAGATGTCTTTTTTTATGCTGTGCTTATCGAATTTGTATTTGCGTCCGTCTATGTCTATGGTGATCTTCTCATCCAATAGGTCCAGTATAGACATAGTTGCCGGCATATACAAAAGGTCATCGTAGTTATGAAGGACAAATCTATCAAAACTTTCTTGATTTTTGTTCTTCACATAGTCTTTGTAAAAGCTGATGCACTCGCCACCATTGTAACGGTCTTCTCTAATGATGCCAAGCTTCTTCTCAATATTCTTTTGCTTAAGCCCATCAAGCTTTAGCGTGTCCTTGTGTAATCTAAGTTTTTCATACATATCAAAGGAGTCCATGGCTATGGGCTCTATGCCATAACGCTCGGACCTCTTCGCGATGAAAGGAAGGTCAAAGGAGTTTCCGTTATAAGTAACGACTGTCTTGTAGCCCTTAAGCCTCTCCTTCATTAGCTTAAGAATTTCTTCTTCCTCATCTCTATCCTCAGCTATGAGCTGCGTTATGTGCATTGTCAACTTCTTTAAGTCAATAAAAACTAGCCCGATGAGGTAGATAAAGCTTCTCATTGGGCTAAGTCCTGTCGTTTCAATATCAAGAAAAACAGCTTCCTCATCGTAGTACTTTGACTTAAAAGTTAATTTTTCATCATATTCTAAAATTTTCATTATACATTAAACCTGAAGTAAACTATATCTCCTTCTTGCATAATATAGTCCTTGCCTTCTAGCCTCATAAGGCCCTTCTCTTTTACTTTGTTCATGGACATCTCGTTGGCTACAAGGTCATCATAGCTAACAACTTCCGCACGTATAAAGCCTCTAGCAATGTCTGAGTGTATCTTAGCTGCTGCGTCAACTGCCTTAGTGCCCTTCTTAATAGTCCACGCTCTTGTCTCGTCTTCACCAGTTGTTAAGAAGCTCATTAGGCCAAGTAGCTTATAGCTCTTTCTGATAAGTCTATCTAGACCGGACTCTTTAATGCCCATGTCTTCAAGAAAGGCTTTTCTCTCTTCGTCATCAAGTTCACTCATCTCTTCTTCAATCTTAACTGAGATTGGTACTATCTCAGAGCCTTCTGCTTCAGCGTATTCCCTAAGCTTGTCAACGTATTTATTGTCCTTTAAATCATTGATGTAGTCGTCTTCAGATACATTTAATACGTAGATAATTGGTTTTAAGCTAAGCAAATTAAATCCTCTAAGCATAGCCTTTTGATCATCGTTAAGCTCAAGCACTCTGGCTGACTTTCCTTCTTCAAGAACCTTTTTCACTTCATTAAGTAAATCAAGTTCTGCTTGTAAAGACTTGTCGCCCTTCACTTGCTTTGTTAATTTTTGTATTCTCGCTTCAACCATGTCTAAGTCCGAGAAGATAAGTTCTAGGTTTATAGTCTCTATGTCTCTGATTGGGTCTATGTTTCCATCGACATGGACAATGTTTTCGTCTTCAAAAACTCTTAGCACGTGGACTATAGCTTCGACTTCCCTTATGTGTGACAAAAACTTATTGCCAAGGCCCTCACCCTTTGACGCGCCCTTAACAAGACCAGCTATATCATAAAACTCAATTACAGCTGGAATCGTTTTTTTCGATTTATTTACATCTGTTAATATTTTTAGTCTCTCATCTGGCACTTCAACAACACCGACATTGGGGTCTATGGTGCAGAATGGGTAGTTAGCTACCTCTGCTCCCGCCTTTGTCACGGCGTTAAAAAGTGTTGACTTACCAACGTTTGGTAGTCCTACTATACCTAATTTCATTACTTTACCTCTCTTATCAATATATCTTTAATCATCTTGGCGCTATTGCCGTCGCCATATGGGTTGATGGCCTTATGCATCTTCATATACTCATCTTTGTCTGTTAATAGCGTCTTCATATTATTATAAACGCTATCAAACTCAGTTCCGACAAGCTTTGCAGTGCCATACTCAATGCCTTCTGGCCTTTCAGTCTCGCGTCTAACAACAAGAACTGGTACGCCAAGCGCAGGCGCCTCCTCTTGCAGTCCACCTGAATCAGTGACTACCATGTAGGCATGTTTAAGTATATAAGCCATGTCTTCATACTCAACTGGCTCAGTTAAAATTACATTACTAGCTCCATCTAAATGCTTCTTCGCAAGCTCTCTAACTCTTGGGTTTGGATGCATAGGAAAGACGATGTTCACATCGTTAAACTCATCAGCAATCTTTCTAACAGCTCCGAAGATGTTTTCCATAGGCTCACCTTGGTTCTCTCTTCTGTGCGAAGTAAGAAGAATTAGCTTTTTACTTAAATCAATCTTCTTAAGATCATCTCTTGTAAATGAATCAACCTTATCGGCAGTCATTAGAAGCGCATCGATAACAGTGTTACCAGTTATGTAAAGCTTATCCATATCGTAGCCTTCTTTGATAAGGTTTTCCTTCGCCCTTTGTGTTGGGCAGAAATGAAAGTCAGTCATGATGCCAGTTAGCTTCCTATTCGCTTCCTCTGGGAAGGGGCTTAAGATATTGCCACTTCGTAGGCCCGCCTCAACGTGACCGATCTTAACGCCGTTGTAAAAGGCCTCAAGTGCTCCTGCAAATACAGTTGTCGTGTCCCCTTGAACCAAGACAACATCAGGCTTTTCCTTCTTGATAACCTCTTCAAGTCCCTTTAGCGACCTTACAGTTATGTCAGTCAAAGTCTGTCCCTTTTCAAATATATTCAAATCATAATCAATTTCTAAATCAAAAACCTTTATTACCGAGTCCAAAAGCTCTCTATGTTGACTCGTTATACACGTTACAAGCTCAACACCATCAGCATTTTTAAGCTCCTTAATAATAGGCGCCATCTTTATACCTTCAGGTCTTGTTCCAAATATTACTAAAGCTTTCAATTTTCACCATCCTTAAATAATCCAATCTTGTATGCTAAAAAAACTATTATCATAAATATAATTCCTGAAATAAGTACCGAAACAGTATTTCTAAGCTTCATCACAAGTATGCCAAATATTGAGAATATGGCTGATATCGTATATAGTATCAAAACTGTCTTCTTAGTCGAGTACTTTCTTAAGAGTCTGTGGTGCAGGTGTCCCTTGTCCGCCGAGGCGATGGACCTGCCACTAAGAAGCCTTCTAATCATTGCAAATGTCGTATCAAAGACAGGTAGACCAAGTATCATGATTGGTACTATGATACCAATGGCTGCAACTGCCTTCATAGCTCCTTGTATAGTGATGACAGCTAGCATGAAGCCAGCGAGCAAAGCACCCGTATCGCCCATGAATATCTTTGCCGGAGCAAAATTATATTTTAAAAAGGCTAGGTAGCTAAAGCCGACACATAGACAAAGTGCTGTCAGCGAGTACTGTTCATACGAAACCGATACCACAGCTAAAGTCATTGACGAGATAAAGACAACGCCTCCTGCTAGGCCATCGAGCCCATCTATTAAATTTATGATGTTTGTAACAGCCACTATCCAAAATAGCGTTGCTGGAAGCGATAGGTAGCCAAGCGATAACAAATTATTATCAATAAATGGGTTACCTATGTTCATTATCCTTATATTGCCTAAGAAATATACTACAAGTCCAGCTAATAGCTGAAATAGAACCTTGTATTTCGGCTTTAAGTCATGCATGTCATCGTAGAAGCCAGATAGCATGATGATAGTCGCACCTATGAATATGGCTGTGTTCCTTGGCGTAAACTTATATAGTATCATATATGGGATAAAGATCGCGAAATACATAGCAAAGCCCCCGCAAGTCGGGATGGCATCAGTATGCATACGTCTTTGATCCTTTGGAACGTCGATGAAGCCGAATTTCTTAGACAAACGTATTTGAAGCTTAGTAAGTATTAGTCCAAGGACCAAGCTTACAAAAGCCGCAAAATATATTCTCCTCAATTAATTCACCTACTTAGTTCCGAAAAGTCTGTCTCCTGCGTCTCCAAGACCTGGAACGATGTATTTATGTTCATTAAGCTTTTCATCAACACTCGCTACGAAGATGTCAACATCTGGATGATGACTCTTTACGTACTCAACTCCTTCTGGAGCAGCGATGATGTTTACAAGCTTGATATGCTTTGCGCCTCTCTTCTTTAAGAAGTCTATGGCAGCAGTGGCACTTCCGCCAGTTGCTAGCATTGGGTCAAGCACTATGACCTCTCTCTTCTCAATGTCTGAAGGGAGTTTGCAGTAGTATTCAACTGGTTCATAAGTCTCTGGATCTCTATATAGACCTATGTGGCCAACCTTTGCTGCTGGAAGTAGGCTTAACATGCCGTCTACCATACCAAGACCAGCTCTAAGTATTGGTACTAAAGCTATCTTCTTACCAGCTAGACCGTAGCCAGTAGTCTTGCATATAGGAGTCTCGATAGATATCTCTTCTAATTGCATATCCCTAGTTACTTCGTAGCCCATCAGCATAGATAGTTCAGTAACTATCTCCTTAAATTGCTTTGTACCAGTTTGCTTCATTCTTAATATGCTTAGTTTGTGTTTAATAAGTGGATGATCAAATACAGTTACCATAATACCCTCCTAACAATTTTCGATTAAATCGACTCTTCTTTTATGTCTTCCTGCTAAAAATTCTTCCGCTAAAAATGTATCAAGTATAGACTTGGCAAGCTCGTCACCGATTACCCTTGCGCCAAGAGCTAGCATGTTCGCGTCATTGTGATTTCTGGACATCTTCGCCATGTATTCGTTAGTGCAAAGAGCGCATCTGATGCCTTCTACCTTGTTCGCAGCTAGTGATATGCCTATGCCAGTGCCGCAGATAACGACAGCCTTTTCTACTTCGCCAGTCACTACACCGTTTGCAGCCTTCTTGCCATAAACAGGGTAATCAACCGACTCAGTTGAATCAGTTCCATAATCAACGACTTCAATACCTTTTTCCTTAAGGTAGCTCTTCAATTTTTCTTTTAATTCAAATCCTCCGTGATCTGATGCAATGCCTATCTTTCTCATGATACCTCTCCTTTACAATTTTATCATATAAAATTTTTATTTTCAATACTTTATGTTGTGTCCCGATGACTTGATGATTCTGTTCATAATCGCCATGAAAATGCCCTTGCGCTCGTAGCCTTGTAAGATGATGTAGCCGTAGCCTTTGTCATCAGCCGTTCTTAACAGGTTAAATATATTGTGCGATATGCTGATGGGCTCCTTGATTGATCCTAGGTCCATGGTCCTGAAGCCATGGAACTCGTCTTCGTACTCCTTAAGCGTGAAGACAACTGGATTCTTCTCAATATTTGCCTCGTATTCAGCCTTCATCTTTTTAATAAGGTCATCGCCCTCACCCATGATGATGACTACCTTGGCATTTGGCTTGTAGTGCGTGTATTTTTGTCCTGGGCTGATGGGCTTCTTCACTTCTTTATCGTCAGTGATGGCCTCGTCGTACTCAGCTTCAGGTATTATTTTTTGTAAATCCTCTAATGAGATTTTGCCTGGTCTTAAAATGCGGACCTTGTCTCTACTTAGGTCGATGACAGTTGATTCAATGCCGACCTCACTCATTTCGCCATCTAGTATGTACTTAAGCTTGCCATGAAGGTCCTTGTAGACGTGCTCAGCGCATGTTGGCGATGGATAGCCAGATATGTTCGCGCTTGGAGCAGCTATGGGTGTGCCCGCATACTCAATCAGCTTTCTCGCTACATCGCTCGATGGCATACGTATAGCGACGCTATCAAGTCCAGCAGTGATGACAGATGGAACGATGTCCTTCTTCTTTAAGATTATGGTCATAGGTCCTGGCCAAAACGCATCGAGAAGCGCGTCATATTTGCTCTCGTAGTAAGCAAGCGGCTCAATCATCTCACGCGACGCTATATGAAGTATAAGAGGGTTATCACTTTGCCTGCCCTTTGCTTCATAAATCTTTTTTACAGCCTCAGCATTTAGTCCATCCGCACCAAGACCATAAACAGTTTCAGTCGGAAAGGCAACGAGACCGCCTCTTTTAATCTCTTCAGCACATAATTTTATATTATCATCAGTAATTTTTAATACTTCAGTCATTATATCAACCTCTAAATTTAATTTTACCACAAAAGCAGTGATTTATCAATACAAAGGCGGATGAAAATGAGATTATAATTATACAAAATATTTACAAAGCATCTAGCCTTGCTAATGGAAGTGCACGTGCCATATATATAGCGCGGCGTATGTATTAAGCGCAGCGGTTGTATAGAGCGCGGCATATGTATCAAGCGCAGCATATGTATTAAGCGCGGCGGATGTATCAAGCACGGCGGATGTATTATGCGCGGCATAAGTCCATAGCCATACGCACGGCATAAAAAAGAGAGACCTAATAAAGTCTCTCTTATATAAAGTATCTAAACTATTTTATTACTGCTACTTCAGCTATATCTCCTGTCTTAAGTGTAATCTTTCTATCGCCTAAGCTGCCTTCAACATCTTCAAGAAGCATTAAGTATATCTTTCCTTTAATATCTTCTTTCTTTCTGATGTCCTTAGTAGCTTCGTCAATAAACTTAATCTTGATATCGCTATTGCCATCTTTATTTAAGAAGGCCTCGCCGCTATCTTGATTAAATATCTTAACTGTCTCAGGAAGTTTGAAGTTTTTATCTTTAATATTGAATGCGAAGATCACTCTTCCGTCAGAGTCCTTCATTGGAACGAAGTATGAAGCATCATCTGGATTATATATATAAAGTAAGTCCTTTGTCTTAAGTGCCTTGTCAACGATAAGCTTTGAGCTTGCTTCGTAAACGACTTCTTCTTTGCCGTCTAGGTAGTAGAAGATAATATCGTAGTCGCCCTTTGCAAGTTTATTTGTCTCTTCGTTTAATTCTACTTCTTTACCGTCCTTCATGACTTTAATCTTAAGTTCATCGCTTGCGTCCTTTGCTGCGACTGTATCGAATAGAGCTGCTTCAGCGCCTTCATATGTCTTGAAGAAGTCTTCATCTATTGCTTCGCCTTCAAGTGCTCTATATATACCTAGGATGTTTTTGAATCTCTTTGCTTTTTCTTCTGGTCTGTACTCAAGTGTTGCTGCATATGTCCTTCCCGCGAAGTCATAAGAGAATCTGATTCTGATCTTTTCTTTGTTGCTTGGCTTTCTAAACTTAACTATCTTATTAGATGCGTCTCTAATAACAAGGTCTTGATTTGTTTCGCTTGTGATATCAACTTTCATTGCGTGTGAATTAAGTCCTGTACCAGATGGGTATATAGCGTAGACAAGTCTTTTTACCTCGTCCATAGTCATGTCGCCCTTCATATCGAAGCTTACTATTTCGCCTTCAATATCTCTAGAATTGTAAATAAACTTGATTGGTAAAATCTTTGCTATTTCAGTTTTAAGTTCTTTTTGAGCCTTATTAATGGCGTCCTTGTTCTTAGTAGCGATTGCTTTTTGAAGAGCATTATTTTTATTAATAAGAGTCTTTAAGCTTGGGTCATCTTTGATGATGGCCTCAGCTGTCTCTATGCTTTCATTAGCATCTTTTATAGCTTTTACGTCTTTGTATAATCTTGTAACTAAGTCTTCAAGAGCTTTTTTCTTCGCGTCAAGATCTTCCTTAACTAGTTTTTCACTTGCTAATAGTTCTATCGCTGAATCGATAAGAGCTGCGTCATCTTTACTTAAGCTTATTTTATTTGTCTTGACAAAGTCTTCTGCCTTTGAGATTTGTGTGTCTAGATCAAGCTCTGATCCAAGTCTTTCTTCAATGCTGTCAAGCTCGTCCCAAATTTCGTTTATCTTATCAGTACTTATCTTGCCATAGCCATTTGCAGCTCTCTTAGCAAGAGCTAAAATTTCTTCTATAGCTAATCTATCTTTATTCTTTTCATTTAAGCCAAGATCCTCGATAAGGCCTTCGTAGTATTTTACTTCTTCTGCCATATCTTTTAGATCTTGAAGAGCATTGTCATAAGCTTCTTTAACTTTGCTTGCGTCATCTAGAGCCTTATAAAGCTTTTCTTTTTCGTCTTCAGTCTTGTGGTCTTTGTATCTCTTAATAAGTCTCATTAATGTATATGACTTATCTTCAAGATCGCTCACTCTGCCGTGAGTAATAGCCTCTAAGTTCTTAAGCGCTTCCTTCATCATCTCAGCTAATTTTGCGTCTTCGTCCATCAAATCAAGAAGCATGTTTATAGCGTCATCAAGATCATATTGCATTGCGTCTAATTCGTCATGCATTGGCTTTGCTGCGATAAGCTTTTCTGCGTCTTCAATTAAGGCATCTACATCGGCATTCTTAGCGTCTTTATTAAGGTCTTTTAGATAAGTAATCGCTTCTTTTGCTTCTTCAATAGCATTTTGATCTGCGTAAAGAGCATTTATTCCTTCTTCAAGAGCAGTCTTTGCTCCTAATAAGTCCTCTTCGCTTGCGTCATCATATTTTAAAATCCCTTTTGCATCATCAAGAGCTGCCTTTAAATTTTCTAGAGCTCTTTCGTAATTATCCTTGTAATAATCACTGTCTAATGCCTTAAGCATAGCGTCTGCCATATTGATAAGGTCTTTAAGCTCTTCTGCTTCGCTACTTGCTGCTTCTACCCCAGCTTCTTCGCTCCTAGCCTCAGCATTTTCTTCTTTGATAGCATCTATCGCAGCTGAAAGCTTTTCAGAGGCGCTTTCAATTTCACTAAGGATAGCTTTTTTGTTATTTAAAACAAGTTTTGCGTTTGCATATGCAAGTCCATAAGCCTTTGCTAGCTCTTCACTTGCCCCATTTGCATAACCCATGCCATTCATTAGTAGATTCTTAAGCTCAGACTTGTCAGCGTCTTTGTAATTAGCTGGATACCTTTGCGGCAAACCAAGTCTATTATAAATAACTGCAACTAAAGAAGTAAATTCAGCTCTTGTAATATTGTCATTTGGCTTGAATGTGCCGTCTGGGTAACCGATAAGAAGGCCAAGTGCGTTCAAAGCGTTTATATAGCCAGCTTCTTTTACGCCATCAAGGTCAGTAAAAGCACTTTCTCCGTCCTTCGCGTCTATGCCATAAACAAGGGCAAGCATTGCAACTGCCTCGCTTCTAGTGATTAGCGCCTTTGGCTCAGCCTTATCGGCTTTGTCTTCAATAAAGCCTGTGTAAACAGCCTTTTTATATTCTTTGTAATAAGGGTCGTCCTCTTTTATATCAGTAAAAGTGATTTCACTTTCTTCGATAACACCAGTCAATCTATTGATCGCTTGAATTACTTCAGCTCTGCTAAGCTTGTCATTTGCGCCAAAGCTACCATCTTCACGCTCATCAAATAGTTCTAGCGCTCCGCCATCGTCTATATAGTCCTTTGCCCAGTGTCCATCAAGGTCCTTGTATGAGGCTGCCACTATATTTATAGAAAAGATTGCGACTAGGCTTAGCGCAATTATTATAGCTAATTTCTTTTTCATGCCCTGCCTCCTTATTTAAGCTTCTTAAGCGTAATACTTGGGTCTAGTCTGTAAATGATTATATACTTTTCATTTACTCTAGCTGTACCCACTTCACTTATTGAAACTTTAAATTTATTATAACCTGGTTTAAGTTTTACAGTAAACTTGTCTTTGTTAATGTATCTAACAGCATCAATCCTGTCTATATCGAACTTATCATAAGTCTTTCTATAAACTGTCTCGATGTATTCGTTCTTGTCATCATTTGTCACTCTATCAACAATAACGTCTGTAGTCTTGTTATCATCAGATAGTGAGTACTTTATTGTAGCTGTGTCACTAGTGATACTTCTCTTGTCAATAGTGTAGTTAAATGTTGCAGGGCTCTCATCAACTGAAAGTGTTGCAGCTGTGATAGTCTTTTTGCCAGATTTATTTTCAGCTTCTACTTGTAATTTAAGATTGCTAAAGCCACTTACCATATCGATGGATGTCTTAAACGTTAGTGCTAAGCCATCGTATACAACGCCGTCCGCATTACTTATCTCGCCTGTTTGTTCAAGCTTAACTTCATTTGTAATATCTTTTTCAGCAAGAACTTTTTTATTCACATCATCAATTATTCTAAGTGTCAATTTAGCTAAATCGCTCTTATCAGTAAAGGCTACAGCGCCTATAACATTAATCTTGCCATCTTCAATCTCAGGCGCATCTCCTTGATCGTTTAGAGGACCGTTCTCACTAACAGTCCATGCGTTTGCCGGTTGTGTTAGGTATATGGATGGATAGCCATTGCCTTGAGGAAGGCCTTTTTCAGCAGCTGGCTTTATTTCATATATCCTCGAAGTAAATGTAGTATCCTCTTCAAATCTATATGGCATGTAATAAAGTCTTGCGTCTTGATCGTATTCAAACTTATCAGCGTATTCTTCACCATTGATTATAGCTGAATCGATGCCGTAGTCCTTGTCATTTTCTGGTAATTGTATTTGAACTTCACCATAAGAACCTTTTTGAACGTTATAAACATTCTTCTTCCACTTGCTCTTTTCAAAGCTTGTAGTCTCTGTCCAGAAAGCAGCGCTCTCGCCTATAAGAGTAAGCTTAACAGTTTCATCTGACTTGTAATTAGTGTCAAGCACTTTGTCTTCAGCCCAGTTACCCGCGATGTCCTTAACGTATACACATAATTTTTCTATATCAGCAATGTCATCAACTTTTAGATAAACTGTATTTAACTTGTTTGAGTCTTTAAGCTTTTCAAGTGACTTAATAACTTTTTCATCTTGCTCAGTCACCCTTGCTTCGTCTTCTGTATAGAAATCAGTGTTGCCATAGTAAAGGCCGCTCACTTCATTATACTTGTGATTATTGTATATAGGATCTCCATCGTCATCTTTGCCAGTTTCTTTAACTTGTTCAACGCCGATAGTGTCTATGCCTATATCGTCTGATACGCTTAGCTTAAGGTATTTAGCCTTGCCTTCACTAATGATTTCAGCCGATTTGATTATTGGCTCGTTGTCATCAAAGTAGATAGGTACTGAAACTTCTTGAATATTTTCTTTTTCAGTATTAAGTTTGCCCTTTAAAACGACTTTAGCAAAATCATTTTCATCAAAATCATCTTTGAATACGCTAATCCAATTTTCTCCGCCATTTTCAGCTAATCTCGATTTAGCAAAGTAGCTTAAGTCTATAAGATTATCCTTAAGAATCTTATTAGAGCCATCTTCAATTCTAGCCTTGATATACTCAGCATTTCTTAATAAGCCGAATCTAATCTTGATTTGTTCAGATGAATTATGATTTGTGATGTAAGTCATATTGCCCTTGTATTCAAATAGATTTACCTTATTGTCAACGCCTGCAGCTTCATCGCTTTCTTCTGTGTAATCGAAAACATCGCCCATAGCGTCATTTGTATCCATATTTAAAATGTTTGGTTTTAAATCATCGCTCCATTCGTGGCTGAATACGTCAAATAGTCTTGGCTTAGACCAGTTGCCATAGAAGCCTAGATAAGGTACTGTAAGAGTCGCATCCTTTTCACTATCTTCTGGAATAAATCTTAAGAAGCCTTCTACGTAATTATTTAAATTAATATCATCGTTTGCAAAATTAAACTTAACGCTAAACTTAATAGTACTAGCCGCCTTTGCCACAACTGATTTTTTATCAATACTAAAGATCATATCTCTATCAGTCTCAGTTGATACAAGACCAAAGTCTCTATCGCTCACAAAGTTTTCTGTAAGCATAGCTGGTTCAAGTGTATATTTTATGTCTTCATCAGAATAATTCTTAAGAGTGTAATCTATAGTAAACTCTTTGTCTGTAAAGCTCTTTAATTCAGCCTTGGCATCAAGCATCCTGTCATTCTTAGAAGTCGCCTTAACTGTTACTTTTGCCTTCATTAAATTATCTAGGTCAATAAGGCCAGCGCCTTGTCTTCTAACTGGATAATATGTTTCTTCATCCTTTTGAGGGATAGCTGTGTTCATAAGAAGAGTCTTTGTTAACGTCTCTCTCTTAGAAGCGTCTTTTGCTTCTTCATAAAAGACTGAGTCTCTATCCTTGATAAATTGCATAACAATGGCAGCCGCACCAGCTACATGAGGTGTCGCCATCGATGTACCGCTCATTACTTGATATTTATTGTCTTGGTCAATTGAATAAATATCAGCGCCTGGAGCAGTAATTTCAGGCTTCATAGTAAGATCAGGTGTTGGACCCCAGCTTGTGAAGTCGGCCATCTGTCCTGCTTTTGGATTGTCTTGAACACTCATTTCTTTATTAAATGAAATGTTTAGACCGCTATCATCAATATGCTTAAGAATTTTTTGACCATCCGTATTGCCAACTATGATGGCAGGGAAATTTACATCGTTAAAGCCAACCATAGTCATAGGCTCATCATCACTATTGATGACGATTACGCCCTTTGCTCCAGCATCTCTAGCGTTACTTGCCTTTTCATTAAAAGTGCATTCGCCTCTATCAACTAAAACTAAAGCGTCTTTGATCTTTTCAGGCTCAATCTTATTGATATCATTTGCCTTGCCCTTATTGGCATAGACAAATTTGTTAAATGTATAATTTTCTGGAGTAATTTCAGAGCCCCAAGTGTATTTGATGTTCTTTATCTCTTCATTATTTGATCCTAAAGAGCAAATTAAATACTTAATATTTGTGATAGCTGCAACTGATGTAGTCGCCCAACCAGTAGCAGGTGCGCCAGCCATACCATAATCAGGGTTACCTTCAAGAGCCTTCATAGCGCCGTCAGCATCAAAGTATGAAGTGCCTTCATTACCGTTAGCAACAGCAACTAAGCAGCCTGCCTTGATAGCGTTTTGCATAGCAACTTGAACGATGTCATCATCAGTAATAAAGCCGGCAGGTGAACCAAGTGAAAGGTTCATAACATCGGCACCAAGCTTATAAGCATCTTCTATCGCCTTGCATTGAGCGTCTGAATAAGTGCTTGAATCAGTTAAAGATGTTGAGAAAACTTTCATGATGATTAGCTGTGCATTTGGTGCAACGCCTTTAATTGGTGTATCAGATAAATTATTGCCATTCTTATAGTCATCAGCTTCATTCGCGCCAATAGTTCCGGCTACGTGAAGACCGTGTCTTGAACCGTATCTATCTTGAAGAGCATCTAAATCAGCTGTCTCGTCATGATAGTTATAGACATAAGGTATCTTCGCACTCACGTACTTACCCTTTAAGTCATATTTTTCTTTAAGCTCATTAACTTTTTCCTTTGTAAGAGCAATTTCGCCAAGCGCTTCGTCATCAAGTCTAAAGCTGTCAATGTTTTGAATGTCAAAGCCAGTATCAAGAACAGCTACGACTTGTCCCTCGCCCTTATACTTCTTTGAAGCCCAAACCTTTGGCGCCGATATCATAGATATAGACGCATACATCTTAGGCTTGTCACCCTTATCAGTCTTAGGCAAAGTGTATTTTTCAGATATATGAACCTTCTTAACACCCTTTATCTTTTCAATAGCAGCGATATTTTTCCTCTTTGTATAAATAGAAAAACCGCTCACAAAAGTATCAAGTGAGTACAATTCTTCAAAATCAATCTTAGCCTTACGCATAAGAGCTTTGACATTGTCCTCAGACTTTTTAATCTTATTTAGCGCATCCTTTGTCTTGCGAGTGTTGCCAAAGACCTTGGCACCCTTCTCTTGCATTACAAGAGGTGCCTCGTCAAGCTCAACTACAAGCCTTACGCTTTCATTCATAGACTTAGCATCACTCTTAGCCTCTTTCGCATTTGCATTCTTACTAAGAAGCCTTCTTTGATGAATAGGTCTTTTTCTTTCATGTATTGCTTTAACTATAGCTTCGCTACCATTCACATTCTTTTTAGCAAAAGTGATTTGCGAAAAGCTTGTGCATAGCATCATTAGTGCTAATAATAAAGCAAAAATCTTTTTACCGTGTTTCAAGAACATCCCCTCCTCGTGAAATATAGTTTTGTCTATATTATACTACAATCTTAAAGCTTTCGGTAAACAATATACAATTGTGAAGAAAATATCTTTTTTATGTAAAGATAAAAATAAAATTCATAGTACGGGCGGATGTATCAAGCCCAGCGGATGTATTAAGCTCGGCGTATGTATCAAGCACGGCGGACGTGTTTCAAATTTCGTTTCTCTCTCAAAGCCATTCGCACATAAAAATAGACTTGCCTAAACAAGTCTACTACAAATACATATTTACTTACACATATTAGATGCCGCGTATTGCTTTTTCTACTGCGCTTTGCTCTTCTTCTGAAAGAGGCGCTTGGCTCTCTCCATTCTTAATCATCTTGCCGTAGCTAACGCTTTGCTCTCTTCCATGTATAACTGAAAGCAAAACGCCGTTATTGAATTTATCCAAAAAACAAATCGAGAAGCTTAGCTCTGAAGCGCTATCTTGAAAGGCGTTGTACTTAACGTAGCCAAGCTTTTGTACGCAAAAGCTTAAATTGGTCTCAAGCCTATTGAACCTATCTTCATTAAGTATCATATCTCTATGGATGTCTTTAATGTCTTTACCGAAGGTAGCTAAGAGCTTTTCGACGCTGATGCCGTCCATGCCTTGTGTGAAGGCGTCAAGTCTTTCCTTAAGCTTCTTATACTTTATCATCTGCATAACGATTAGGACTATGGCTGCGATTGATATGACAGCCAAGCCCATAATTATGATAAATGCATTGTCAATTATAAATTTATTGATATTTTCCATCGTCCGCCTCTTTTTTAATCTTTTTTAATGTTTCGATTGCGTAGATGATTTCGTCTTCTTTATTGAAGTAAGAAAAACTAAATCTTACTGCACCTTTTTTTATCGTGCCAATGGTCTCGTGCGCAAGTGGCGCGCAATGAAGACCTGGACGCGTTTGTATGTCGTATTCATCGTCAAGGACATAGCTTAGTATGGATGAGTCAATGCCCTTCATATTCATTGAAACGACTGGCGTCTTTCTTGTCTCATCAAGTAGGCCGTATATTTCAACTCCGTCAATGGTCTTAAGCCCATCGATAAAGGTCTTTGTTAAAGCTTCTTCATGCCTTCTGATATTGTCAATACCTTCTTTTAGAATAAATTCAACGCCTGCTCCTAAGGCTATGATGCCGTGGCCATTTGGTGTGCCCGGCTCTAATTTATCTGGCATATCCATTGGCTGATAGACTTCATTTGATCTAGAGCCTGTTCCGCCCTCAAATGTGTGCATAACAAGCTCTGGCTCTCTTGTATATAAAACGCCTGTGCCTTGTGGGCCAAATAAGGATTTGTGTCCAGCTGTTGCTAGCATGTCTATATCAAGTTTCTTTAGGTCTATATCAATGATACCTGCTGATTGGGCTGCGTCTATAAGTATGATTATATCTTTATTAATGGCTTTAACTGCTTTTGAAATCTCATCTATGTCCTCAACTGTTCCCAGTAGGTTTGATGAGTGCGTCATTACAAGCATCCTAGTATTATCCTTGATTGCTGCTACTATCTTATCTTTGCCGACTTCACCAGTTTTTTCTGCCTGAACAACTGTTAGCTCTATGACACCCATTTCCTTAAGTGTGAATAGTGGTCTTAGTACTGAATTGTGCTCCATAGATGTTGTGATTACATGATCTCCCTTCTTAAGCGTGCCTTTGATGGCTGTGTTTAGTGCGTATGTCGTGTTCATGTGAAAGCTTAGATTAAGCGGATTGTCTACGTTAAATAGCTTGGCTAGGCTTAGTCTCGTCTTCATGATCTCTTCCATGGCTCTAAGAGCTAGCTTGTGACCGCTCCTACCGGGATTGGCACCGTAGTCTCTAAATGCTTCATCAAATTTTTTATATACGCTCTCTGGCTTTGGGAATGTTGTTGATGCGTTGTCAAAATAATGCATATAATCACCTCTTTTCTAATTATATCACAGCTGAAATCATTTTTCAATCACTATGAATTTGGCAAAGTAAAAGAGCCTCTCATATGAAAGGCTCCCCAATTAAATATTACTTTGTAAATATCTTTTTAATCTTAGTAAAGAAGTTTTCTTTAGGCGCTTCGTCCAATTTAGCTCTCTCAAGCTCTTCGTAAAACTTTTCTCTCTTCTCATTTGCTTTATGCATGAAATAATCTTGAGCGATAAGCGCTTCGCCTTCTACCCCTGGTTTGATGTAGTCACCTGAGTTAAGAAGTATCCTTCTCTTGATATTGTCCTTAAGCTGTATATCTAAGTAGCTTACAAGTCTTGCCCTTGCCTCTTCGTCGTATACTGGGCAGGCTATCTCGACCCTCTTCTCTGTGTTTCTAGTCATAAGGTCTGCGCTTGAGATATATATCCTCATATCGTTTCCTCTGCCAAATTGGTAGACCCTCGGATGCTCTAAGAAGCGTCCGACTATTGACGAGACGTGAACGTTCTCAGTAAAGCCAGCCACATTAGGTACTATGCAGCATATACCGCGTATAATCAAGTCGACAGTGACAGAATTTTGTGAGGCTTCGGCAAATTTTTCCAAAAACTCGTAATCGGTTAGTGAGTTCATCTTGCATCTAATGTAACCGTCCTTGCCCTTAGCTATCTCCTTATCCATCTCCTTAAGTAGTCTTGCCTTAAGTGTCGATGGTGATTGTAGTAGGTGTAGGTACTTGCCATTGAGCTTAGCTAGCGACATATTTCTAAAAAAGTCATTCGCATCAAGTCCTATCTCTTGATTAGCTGTCATGAGTGAAAAGTCAGTGTAAATCTTCGATGTGTTTTCATTGTAGTTACCGGTACCTATTTGCGTGATGTGTTTGATGTTCTCCCTATCGTCCTTGTATGTGATTAGGCAAAGCTTTGAGTGCGTCTTGTACTCTTCAAAGCCGTACATTATATTGCAGCCCGCCTTAAACAATTCTTCCGAATAATTGATGTTGTTCTCTTCGTCAAAACGCGCCTTAAGCTCCATAAGTGCAGTGACTTCTATGCCATTGTCACAGGCTTTCTTTAGGTATTCGACAAGCTTCGAGTGCTTAGCAAGCCTATATATAGTTATCTTTATAGAGATTGTCTTGTCGCTCTCGGCCGCTTCCTTAATCAAGTCCAGGAAAGTGTCGATATCGTCGTATGGGTAGCTTAGTAAAAGATCCTTCTCTTCTATTCTTTTAATGATAGAGCCGCGCTCTAAGGAATATTTTTTAAATGGAGTAAAGTCCTCGTAAGAAACTTTTTTGATGACGGAGCTTGGAATGATGTCCTCAAGACCATAAACGTACTTCATATTGATGGGACTCTTTGTCACGAGTATCATCTCATCTGTGATCGCTAGCTCTTCTTTGAGAAAATCAGTGATGCTCCTTGATTTTGTGTTAGAAATTTCAAGGCGAAGAACCTCTTGGCGCGTCCTCTTCTTGATGACCTTTTTCATAAAGTCTTTGTAATCGGCAATCTCCTCTTCGATATCGGTATTTGTTTCGAAATCAAAATTTCTTGTGACCGCAACAAGTGATTGCTCCTTGATTGTATAACCTGGGAACATGGTTGGAACGTAATGCTCAATCACTTTTTCGACTCTGATGTAGTTAAATTCATCGCCTGGCAGCGATAGATAGCGCTCGAAGATGTCTGAGATGGCTACAAGTCCATGCGCAATATTGCCATCAGCATCCCACATCTCAGTCACTATATATAGCTTTTTATTCTCTAAGAATGGAAGCGGATGTGCTGCGTCAACTATTTGCGCGGAGATTAATGGCTCAATCTTACTAAGATAGAAGCTTTTTACATAGCTTAGCTCCTCTTCGTTTAAGGACTTCATGTTCTTATTGTGCATATTGTACTTCTCTAGCTCTTTGATGACGTCCTTGTAGACCTTATCCCTCATCTCGTAGTAGTAGGGCATTGTCTTGTAGATGGCATCGAGCTGCTCCTTAGCTGTCATACCCGACTTTTTGTCAATGAACTCTTTTTTTGACTTCATCATATCAAAAAGGGATCCGACTCTAACCATGAAAAATTCATCCAAGTTCGATGTGAATATCGATATGAACTTGAATCTCTCAAGTGGTGGCACGCTCTCATCGCTCGCCTCTTCAAGCACCCTTTGATTAAATTTTAGCCAGCTCAACTCGCGGTTTTGCATGAACTCTTCCATTGCTTCACTCCTTAATTATCTTATCCTTTAAATAACCTTCACGCACGCCAAGCTTTGAGACGTTGACCTTTTCTATGCCAAGGTACTTTAAGAGTCTATATAGCATGATGGCTCCTGGCACTATGCTGTGAAGTCTTTCAGGCACAACCATGACAGTCGTGCGTATAATTTTTTTATTTCTGTCTATCATCTCATAGATATAATTTTTTACATCGTCAATAGTATATTCTTTATCGTCGTCGTTATCGAGCTCTTCGAAGATATTGCCTAGCGCTCTTGCTGTTCCACCTGAAGCGACTAGCTTTGTGCATTTGTATATGGAAACTTTTTCAGCCAGCATCTTGTCGATGACGTTTATCATCTCATCGTACTCTCTAACGCTTGGTATGGTGTTTTGAACGTAGTCACGGAATAAGGATAGGGATCCTGCCTTTAAAAATGCCATGTCTTTGATCTCTTTATTCTTTATGTAGCAAAGCTCTGTCGAGCCGCCTCCTATGTCTATGGTGTAGTAATCATCAAAATCGTATGCCATCTTCATGCCTTCAGCTCCATAGAAAGCCTCATCGTCTTCCGATATCAAATCAATATTTAGATCAAGCTCTTTCTTGACTTTCTTAACTATATCCTTGCCATTGTCCACGTTACGAAGCGAGGCCGAGGCAAAGACATATATCTCGTCAATCGGTAGGTAATCAAGCAGCATCTTTTGCGCGGATAAGACCTTCATCAGCTTTTTGATGCCCTTGTCGCTAAGCTTACCGTCTTCGACTAAGCCTGCAAGACCTGCCATGTACTTCTTCGAGAAGACTTCCTTTTGTATATTGTCCTTGTTATAAACGTTTAGGCGTATTGAGTTACTGCCTATATCAATTAGTGCGTATTTCATTTTTTCTCCTTATAATAATCATTGTAATACTACTTTGTTAAGAAATTGTAAAGTATGTAATATTTTTCAAAATAAAAAGCAAAAAGCCCTTCACTTGAAAGGCTTTTATCATATATCAGTCTTTTAAATTTTTAAAACCATAACCCAAGACTTCTGATGCGTTCGAAACTGAAATGAAAGTCTTTTGATCAAGATCTCTCAAGAAGTTCTTAAGCTTTAAAAAGTCTTTTCTATCAAGAAGAACCATGATGATGTCGCGCGGCTCTTTAGTGTACATACCATAAGCTTTGTAAATGGTTGCGCCTCTGTCAAGCTCTTTGATGATGAATTCTTCGATAGGTTTAGTGTCTTCAGCAATAATTTTGACCTCTTTATTCATATTCATGCCTTCGATAACGAAGTCTATAAGGAAACCGTTAACGATAACACCGAATAATGAGTAAATACCGATCCTTGCACCGAAGGCGTTACCAGCAAGTAGAGTTATAACTACGTCTGAAATAAGTACGCCCTTGCCTAGATCGATGCCGATGAATTTATTAAGTATCTTCGCGATGATGTCAGTACCGCCAGTTGATGCGCCTTGATTAAAGACTATCGCCATGCCAAGTGCTGTTACAAATACACCGAAGAATAGTTCTACAAAGGTATCTCCTGTCAATGGTTGGAAGTTTGGCATTAGCTTTTCAAGCAAGTCGAAGAAGCCTGATGTAAGTAGCGATGCAATGATGGTTTTAACACCAAATTGCGATCCAATTGTTAAAAACGCTAGTATAAATAGTCCTATGTTGATAATATACATCCAGTTACCTACACCAATCTCTAAGTAGTGATTAAGAACTACAGCAAGACCGTTTGCTCCACCTACTGAAAGATGAGCTGGGTTGAAGAAGAAAAACATCCCTGCTGCTACGATGAAGGTACCAAATAAAATTAATATGTACTCTCTGACCATCTTTGTGATCTCTTCTTTTGTTAATTTCTTTTTAATAAATTTTGCCAATAAGATTACCCCCTTCATTAACATCCATACAATTATACCACAAGATAAAAAGCTTAGTCAATAGCAATGTAGGCGAAAAAGTAAATATTTTTTCTTTTTGCAAAGACATATCTTGAGCTTTTTTTGCCAAATTTTCATACAAAAATATCTATGGAGGTTTTGCTCCCCCATAGATATTTACAATAAATATTTTACATCTAAAATTACATATTAGTCGTTTTGCCTTAATAAAAGTCCCAGTTCTTCTTTATTCATCTTTTTAATTGCTCTAAGTGATGAAAGTGGTCCCATCACTGTACCGATTGCAAATACAGAAATAAATATTATTGCAAGTGTTAAAACATTTGGCGCAAGGAAAGGCATTTTAAAGCTTAGACTAAACCAAGTTCCAAATAAAATTGAAATAACCAAGCCTAGTGCACTTCCACATGCAGATCCTGCAAGATTTATGGTAAATATTTCCCACAAAATAATATTTCTCAAATGTTTTTTGCTTGCTCCTAAAATTCTTAATGTGGCAAATTCTCTCTTACGTTCTTTGATTGTAATTGAATAAACAAGTGTGAGTACAAGGAAGACCAAGAGCCATACTAGAGCGATTAAAATATAAACATATTTAATCATATCTTGAGTTGATGTGCTGACCTCGTTCATCATTGATTGGGAAAGAAGAGGATAAACGCCCTCGCCCTTAAATTCGCTTCTAATCTTATTTTGTATTTCAACTGGATCAACGCTTTTTTTAAGCTTAATCATTACACATGAAATCATATTTTCATGGTCCTTGTCTTCAAGCTCAAGGATTTTTTCGTATTCCTTGGCAAGGCGTCTAGCTTCATCAAAATTTACAAAAACAGTATTGTCAAAGCCCATGCCCGTTTTTGCAAGTCTACCTCTTATAATAAATTCTTGGTTGAAAAATTTAACGTGTTTGTGCATATCGCCAACAATATTGTTACCAACCAAAACTTCTCCTTTTTCCAAGGGAAGTTTTGCTTGAGTTTCTAACCAAGGTTTTACTACAAAATCTGTATCAGAATCAAAGCCAATAACTTGTATTGGAAATGAGCAGCAACCAGCAGAAAGAGTAGCAATAAATAATTGCGGGCTTGCAATTTCAACGCCATCGATTTTTCTAATTTTTTCAACAACTGACTTATCTAAAAAGAATGTGTTTGGTTCGCCACGAAGGATTGCGCCTCTGATTTTTGAATCATAACCCTCAGGTACAACTATAATATCTGCGCCCATACGATTGGCAAGTGAGTGCATACCATTTCTAAGTGACAAAATTAAAAAGCTAGATAAAAATAGAACGAGGGTTAAAATTGCTGTTAAAATTATAAGCGAAGCACTTCTTACGCTTTTGTTTTGAATATTTTTAAAGGCAATTTGTTTAGAATCTAATCTCATATTGCCACCTCATTTAATTTACCGTCTGTCATTTCAAGAAGGCGAGACCCATATTTTAATAAATCATTGTCATGGGTTACTATAATAATA
This sequence comes from Fenollaria sp. C0166D3, assembly GCF_056590255.1. NCBI lineage: Bacteria > Bacillati > Bacillota > Clostridia > Eubacteriales > Fenollaria > Fenollaria sp. C0166D3. The sequence continues at coordinate 26,415 of NZ_JBWPVU010000009.1, read as the reverse complement.
GTTGTGCCTTTTTCATTAATTTCTTTTAACATATTCATAATTTCTATTGTAGTTTTTGAATCCAAATCAGAAGTTGGTTCATCTGCAATTAAAATTTTCGGTTCATTCATGAGAGCCCTAGCAATTAAAACCCTCTTTAATTCGCCACCTGATAAATTTTTGCAAAAATCATTTTCCAAATCTAAAATGCCGCACATATCTAGAAGCATCCTAGCTCTTTCGACTCCATTCCCCTCACGATTTTTAAAAAAGTAAGGAAGTCTTACATTGTCAAGGACATTCAATGTTGGTAAAGTTCCAAGCGATTGAGGGACATAACCGATAAATTCATTCCTATATCCGCTTTTTTCTTCATCGTCCATGTCAGATAGATTTTTTCCTTCCACCAAGATATCTCCAGATGTGGGTTCAATGATCGCAGATAAAAGAGTAAGGAGCGTTGATTTTCCACTCCCACTTTTACCAATTATATTTATAAAATCTTTTTCTTTAACATCAAAACTTACATTATCAATCGCGAAAAAATCTCTCTCCCCACGTTTAAATGATTTGGATAAATTATTTACATTGATTAGATTCATTGCAAGGCCTATTTAAAAATATAGCAACAATGCTAATAACGATATAAAGTCCGACTAAAATATAAATCATAGGCATAGTTTTTGCTCTGCAAGCCATTTCAGGTTTCATACAGCCACCAATTAATTTTGCTGGTAATAATATTGCATAAATACCAACTATTACATTAGATATGGCTAGGGTAAAAAACATTTGCTTCTTAGATTTAATAGCTGTATAAATAAGGCCTAGGACGGTCATAACGCCACCAATACCTTTTATTGCTTGGCCCATCCAATGACATTTCATAAATTTTCCATCTGGCATTGCGGGACATACTGGAGCAAGTGTGCCTGGCGTTAAGAAAATTAATACGCCAAATATTATAAATAGAATTCCAAAAATTTTATTTTTATTCATATTTACCTCCTAATTTTTTAATTATATATTATAACACTAGAAAAAGCTAATTAAAAATATCTATAGCAAGTTTTTCACTATAGATAATTTTAATATAAGTTTTATTTTGCATCCTTCAATGCATCATTTACAGCTTCTGTGAAAGATTTAAATGTAACAGTTGCACCAGAGATAGCTTCGACATCTTCGATCCTACCTTTTTCAATTAAAAGCTTTGGATATTCCTTTGAATTTTTAACTGCTTCTTGTGCAATCTTGTAAAGGCCTTGGTTTGTAGCGCCTTCTTTGGCCTTTCCATAGTTTTCGTCTTTTTCACTTCCATCAGCTAGCAAGTTTTTTAAAGTTGCTTCAACAATTTTTCCATCCTTGATGGTAATATCTGTTGTAACCTTGCCGCCCCATTCATCAGCTTGGCTTTCTCCGTGGTATGTGCCATCTTTATATGCATCACTACATGAGTCATCAGCACGAGCATCGTCAGGCTTCTTGGCGCATGCTGTCAACAGTAAACTAAGCGCCAATAGTAATAATAAAGTCTTTTTCATATTAAACCTCCAAAACTGGTCTTTGTCTTTTTTGTTTTTCTTCTCTAGCAATTCTTCCATGCTCTAGAAAAACGATTCTTTCTGCCTCAACACCAACCTCTTGGTCGTGGGTAACAACTACAATTGTTGATCCGCTGTTATGAAGTCTTTCTAAAATATCCAAAACAAGCATTTCATTCTTTTCGTCCAAATTTCCTGTCGGCTCGTCTGCTAAGATAAGGGAAGGATGGTTGATGAGAGCACGGGCGATACAAACACGTTGTTGTTCGCCACCCGAAAGCTGATTAGGTAAGTGATTGTGCCTATCTTTTAATCCAACGCTTTCAAGGGCTTGCAAGGCCTCTTCCTTGTCTACCATTGAGTGATAGTATTGGGCCATCATAACATTTTCTAAGGCAGTTAAATAGTTCACCAAGTGGAATTGTTGAAAAATTAGTCCAATCTTATCTCTTCTAATCTCGGTTAATTCCTTTTGAGTTAATTTTGAAACATCAATTCCTTCAAGTAAAACTTCACCTATAGAAGGCTTATCCATACAGCCGATGATGTTCATCATTGTTGTTTTACCGCTACCTGATGGACCCATGATTGAAACCCATTCGCCTTTTTCCACATTTAAGTTTATTTTATCTAGTGCCTTTAAATCTCCGTATATCTTTGAGATATCTTTTAATTCTAATATATTCATTATTCCCCCCTCAATACAAGTGCTGGATCAACTGCAGTTGCAGTTTTAACTGGTATAATACAAGCCACAATTGTAATTGCTATTGATACAATGATTGTAATTGGAACTAGAGCCCATAAAAAATTTACACCTCTTGCAAAAACTCGTCTTGACACTTCACTTGCAAATAAATATCCAAGTAAAGAACCAAGGGCTCCGCCCATTAGTCCAAGCAAAAATCCTTCGCCTAAGAAATCATAAATTATTGATTTATTGTGTGCGCCCAAGGCTTTTTTAAGAGCAATTTCTTTTCTTCTTTCAGTTACAACAGCCATCATTGTTGTACTAACGCATATCATCATGATAAATAAAACAATAATTGTAACAATCCATACAAGGGCTTGAAGCTTTTCAAGTACCACGCCTTGTGATTCTGTAACTCTTTTAACAAGTCTGGCACTAACAGTGCTATCGATTTCATTTATTTTATTTGCAATTGCTTGAAGCTCTTCACTGTTTGCATCAATTGAACATTCGATGATGTTGATATTTAAATCGCCCATAATAGATCTAATATCTTCAATAGACATAAATATTAAATCTTCTTCTTTTCCGCCAGTCGTTACAATTGAAGCAACTTTAAAATCACTGTCTCTCATTTCTTGTGAATTTTCTTTTGGAGTGCTCAGTACAAAAGGATCGCCGATTTTTAGGCCAAGTTTTTTTGAAATTTCATGACCAAGCATAACTGTCCTTTTTTCACTCGGCCAATCACCATCAACCAGCCAGAATGGACTGTTCTTTTTTAAGCCGTCAAAATTTGTAGCTGCAATTACAAAAGGTTGCTCATTGATTTTTGCGTTTTGATAAATGTAAGGAGCAATTCCCACAAGTTTGTCGCCTGCAAGTTTTTTTATTTCATCAATATGATTATCTCCAATCTTATCGTCTTGAGATTTTGGAATAACAATCATATTTGCTCCATAACTTCTAAATTCTTTTCCCAATTGTCTTGGAATATCGTAATAGATTGTAACAAGACCTGATAAAATCGTTGCGCCCATTGCAATTGCTAGAAGTGCAGTTAGCATACGAGCCTTTCTTCTTGCTATCGATGACTCAACCATCTTCCAAAAGAATTGTACATTTTTTCTTTTAGCCTTTTCCATGAAGCACCTCCGTTGGATTAAGTTTTAGCAAATATCTAATGGCTGGTATGGAGCCTAAAACAATTACAAGTAAAATCAAAATAATCACAATAGGTATTACCATCGGTGTAGGCGGTATACCAGAGCCAAAAACTGTTATACCAATGATTTGAGTAAGACCAAGTCCTATAAAATATCCGACGGTTCCACCCATAATACCCGTGCTAATGTTTTCAGCTAAAATTCTCGTAATAATTCTCGTGTTATTTGCACCAATTGCTTTCTGCAGTCCAATTTCAGCGCGCCTTTCCATGACAGATGCTGTTACCAAATTTGAAATCGCAAGTGCTGCACCAATTAAGCTTAGTGCGGTAATTAAAACCATTAGCAGAGTTGTCTTGTTTAAAATATCGCCTTCGCTTTCTGCTACCTGCCTAATAGGCTTTGCGATTGAGTCGGTCATAACTTCTTGAATTTGATAACAAATCGCACTTACATAAGCTGTACAGTACCAAACCTCCCATTCCTTAATTGTAAGAGACTTTGGATTTCTTGCGGCTTTTCTTGCCAAATCGTTATCAGGAGTTGTTAATGCAGAAACTTCTACGCGAGAAACTACATTTGATACCCCATCCAATTCTTGAGCAACTTTTAATGGCAGATAAATGTGTGAGTCTTCATCACTACCTGAATCAAAAATACCTGCGATTGTAAATTCTTTTGTATTAGAAGAACCTTCGATTTTAATTTTATCGCCAAGCTTATAATTGTTTCTAAGAGCAAAGACAGTGCCAACCATGACTTTGTCTGTATCTTTGTCTTCAATCCACTCGCCATCGATATTCCACCAAGTTTTTAATTTTCTCATACCTGTATCGATGGACTCACCAGTTGGAAGGTCCATGTGATAATAAAACCATGTTCCTACAACTCTTGTAGATTCTCCATCAACTTTCGCATTGATATTTAAATATGGTGTGTAATCAACGATATTGAAAGACCAAAAGATGGTTTTTATTAAGCCAAGTTCATCTTCTTTCAAATAATTTTTTTGACTATCCTCGCCAATTCCATAAATATCATCAAGCATGGAAGATTCTTTTGGAACAACATTTATATTCGCCCCATAAGCTTTTAATTCTCTGTTGACCTTGTCACCAATGCCAAGCATTGTGTTAAGCATAGCGGTTGAAAGACAAGTGCCAAGCATTACTACAAGTGCAATCAAGACCATTTTTTTCTTTTGCCTAAAGATTGCACCTTTAATCATTCTAAAAAACATATGTCACCTACTTAAATACAAAGCTGTTGGCATCAAGATCTTGCATGTTGATTTTTATTTTTTCATCGTGAACAATGTATGGTATAGGGATTGGATTACATCCGCCCTTAAAACCAATTGTGCCACGATTCATAATAACATCACACAATTTGCAAATGACATCGTTGCCACGCTCATAATAACCTGATGGCCCGCAAATTTCACAAGCATCAAGCACAACTCCATATGAACCCTGAGATTTTTTAATTAAGAAAAATCTCATGTGAACTCCATCAGTTGCCGTATATTGATAACGGTGGAGTTTCATATCTTCAAGTTCTGACAGTGGGATAACAATCATATCGTTGTCAATTTCATACTCTTCGGGTTCTGAAAGCTGAATTTCGCGTCCAGAATAAGCCCTTAAATAAGTTAAACTAAAAACGTTAATAACGATTAAAATTAATAAAAATTTTGCCAAATTTCTATTGCATCTCATATGATATTTCTTTTTTCTCAATTCTGCAGGATTTTTAAAAGTTTCCTTAACCTTAATATTATTTAAATATAAGATTATTGGCAGGATTATTAAAAAAATCATTAGACTAAATCCGATGTAATGTGCATGGTTTATTACCCAAGCAATTGTGTTAAACACACTTGCATTTCTCGGTATAATGTCAACTGCGTATAGTCTTTGAAGAACAATAAATATTTGATTTATTCCCCAAATTGATAATGAGATCATTAAAATTTTATCCCTGTAAATTTTGTCAACTCGTCTAACAATTTTGAAAATTGCAATACTCGATAAAATCATCAGAACAACTGCAAATACATAACCAATGATTCTGTATAGAACCATGGTGGATACAGCAGATTCTCCATAATAAACAAAATTGTTTAACTGAACAAAAAGAGCCGGCATATAATAGAAAAATGACGCTATGATATAAAGGGACAAAAAACCAACAAAAATATTTTTATATATACTGGATTTTTCTTTTAAAAAATAAAAAATGATAATTCCAATAAAAGCAATTACTATTGGTACCATTGACCAAAATGACAAAGCGCTTCTGTTGACAAAATTTGGAATTTCTCTAATGACTGAAGAGATAATTGCCGCAAGAGTGCCTACAAAGACTGTGCCAAAAATAATTTTATATTTGCTTTTGAAGTTTTCTGTACTTAGATATCCAAGCGCCAGACCCATTATAAATGAGAATCCTACGCCAGCTTCCATTACTTTAACAAATATCTTTAACATAATTCCTCCTATGTACAAGGAGGAAATGGCTAAAAGCCATTTCCAATATTTTTTACCACTTTGGACCTGTCCATTCAAATTCTGGCCATTCAATAACGATTGGCTCTGTCCAGAATCTTCCTGTTACACCTGTTTCTTTGTCAACGTGTAATAGATAGTCGTTTCCTGGAGCAGAAATTTCAAACTTAACATTGTATGTGCCAAGTCCTTCTTCAAATTTTATATTTGCACCATAGTGTGGACCGTCTGATGCGTTCATTGGCATGAAAGCAACTTCTTGAACCTTGTCTGAACCTTTCTTTTGGATATATGCTTTAACATTTAGCCAAGGAACAAAGTCACCTGCGCCGTAACCAAGAGTTGTACCTTCATCTGTTGCTGAAATATCAGCTTCGATGTGGCAGTCAGCTTCTTCTTTTGATAGTGAATTACCTGCTGGTTCCATATCTACTGGTTGGAAATAAACACCAGCAACCGCTAGAGGGCCTGATTCTTGTTCATCGCCAATTGGGAATTCGTCGAATCCTGCGTCTTCACCAGGAGCTGCAACGTCTTTGCTGTCTTCAGCTTTTGTGTCTTCAGTTTTTGTGTCTTCATCTTTTTTGTCTTCAACCTTAGCTGTATTATCATCAGCTGGTTTTGGTGCTTGATTACATCCGTAAGCTGCAACTGCCATAATTGCAAGTGCTAGTGCGAATAATTTTTTTAATTTTGAACTCATAATAAACCTCCTATTAGTTCTTATTTGCATAATCTCTTTCGAGCTCTGCTCTTTTAATTTTGTTACGTTTAATTTGAACGATAACTGTTACAATAGTTATTACTATTAAAATAACTTGTGCCAATAGAGTTTCTACCCTATCATAAATTCCTAAGATGTCAATTGTAAATCCATTCATCCATGGAATTATTGTCCTGCTGATAACATCAGCTTCTTGCAATTCGTAAACTCCTTTTCCCACAAATGAAACACAAAGTACAAACATCAAGATTGATGTGACTGTGAAGAATGGTTTTAATGGAAGTTTTACACTCATCTTAGTGATCAATACATATACAATCGCAAGTACTACGATTGCGCATGCTAAGCCGCCCCACATATATGCAGGATTGTTTGAAATATTTTCTCTCATACCTTGGAAGAAAATAATCAATTCCGCGCCTTCACGGGCAACTGCTAAGAAAGAGCTGAATACTAAAGCCATAGCACTTCCTTTTGTAATTGAACTTTCGACTTTTGATTGGATGTAATGATTCCAAACTTCAACTTCAGATTTTGATAGCATCCAGTTTGATACATAGAATAAAACAATAACAGCCAAAAACATTCCGCATCCTTCAAAAATCTCTTGGCTAACACCACTGCTGTCAGCACCAAATTTCTTAGCAATCATATTGAAGATAATTGCAAGAATTATTGAAGCGACAATACCTAAAATTGCGCCGATATAAACGCCTTTTACGTATTTTAAATTGTTTGTCTTTACAAGATAAGCAATAAGGGCTGCAATAATTAGGATTGCTTCAAGGCCTTCTCTTAAAGTTAGTCCTAAGACGCTAAAGAAAACTCCCCAGCCAGATCCGGTTTTGCCTCTCATGCCGTCAAGGGTCTTCGCATCTTCGTGTAGGTATCTAATTAGTACTTCAACTTCATCTTTAACAACGTCGATATCTTCATTTTGACGCATAGATTTTCTCGCCAAATAAAATTGGTTTTCAACGGTTGATCCACGCTTACCAGAAATTGTTGTCATAACAATTTTTTCAAAGCCTAATTTTTCATAATATCTAAAATAAGCTTCGTTAATTTTGTCATAGCCTTCCTTGCCGGCATCTGGACCGCCTGCTTCATAAATTTTAAGGGCATCCCTTAAAACGACTTCCATGTCCTTACTTACGTCTTCCCAGTCTTTGTATTTTTTATCTGCCATATCTGCAAAAACATTAGTAATTGACATCAAAAAAATTAATGCTGTCACCAATAAAATGCTTAGTTTTTTCATAGTTCCTCCTTTCGAAAATATTTGGCAAATACAATCGCCGTTTAAAAAACATTTCTCAGCCAATATTTAAATTAGCCACAGCTAACTTTTGTTAGCTATAACTAATATTATACTCTTCAATATGTTTAAAGTCAATACCTTTTTTAATAAACCTATAAAAATATTTTATATCATTAAATTTTTATAAGAATAAAAAAAGTGAGCGAGTGCCCACTTAATTATAATAGTTTTTTTCTTATTGTTGATGACAGATAGTCAAAGAATATAATCATGACTGAGCTGACTAGAAGTAGCGAGCCAACTCGATTCCAATTGCGCCACGAGATGTTCATCGATAGTAGTGTACCGATACCGCCTGCGCCGATAAGACCGAGCACTGATGAGTTTCTGATGTTTGACTCGAGCCTATATAGAACGAAGCCCAAGAAGCTTCTGTATGTCTTTGAATAAATCATTTTCGTATACATGGTAAAGGGACTTAGGCCAAGCGCCTGCATAGACATGATTGAATCAGCTGGTATGTCCTCGATGTATTCGAAGTAAAGTTTACTAAGCATGCCCGATGTGTAGACTGTAAGCGCGAGTGCACCTGCAAATGGTCCAGGTCCTAGGCCTCTGAAGAAGATTATGGCTGAGATGATTGGCGGGAAGGTCCTGATTACATTAATAAGCACTTTGAATAGCACTGAAACTTTTTTCGAAGGAGCGATATTCACCGCAGTAAATGGAGTAAAGATAAATGATACGATGGCTCCCATAAGCGAAGCGAAGATGGCGATGGCAGCTGACTCAACGGCCGCTGGCACTGCTCTTGATAGATAAGCAAAATCTGGATCAAATATCTTTCCTATGATGACACTACCTTGCTTAAGGCCAAGAAGGAAGCGCTCGTATGTGATATTGATAGAAAACTTGATTACGAGGAAGAGTGCTATTAAGAAAAGCGCAAAGAATATTTTTTTAAGTATCTTGCTTCTCTTGTATGAAGCTAGATCATTTACTTTGAATGGACTCTTGATATCGACCTGTCTAAGCTTTTGGCTCACTAAGTCTATAAGGAAAATTAAAATAAGTAGCATAAAGATGATTGACGAGACTCTATCGTAGTTCATGTGATTTAGTTCAAGCCACAGTCTTTGTCCTATGCCACCTGCGCCAACTAGTCCAAGTATTGACGCGCTTCTAATGTTGCTTTCTAAGCAAAGTAAAAATGTCGATACAATAAATTTTCTCATCTTAGTTAAAATTATCTTGTAATAGATTTTGCCCTTGCCAATGCCGAGTGACTTGTAAAAATCAAAATCGTCCTTGTCCATGGCCTCTATGTATTCTTTTATTAGTTTTGTTGACATGAAAAATGAAATGATGCTAAGTGCCAATAGTCCTGAGAAGCGTCCGGCTGAGAAAAAGCTCACAAGTAGCGCCGCCCATATAAGTGATGGAAGCGTTCTAAATACTGAAAATACTGCGCTTAGTACTTTTGAGACTATTTGCGAAGGACTTGTGTTGTATGGAAGGAAGAATGTTATGATGCATGCCAAGAAGACTCCGAAGGCCGATGATACAAAGGCCATAAGAAATGTTTCGAAGACTAGGTCCATAACCGAGGCTATGTAAGCGAAATCAAGTGTAAACATCCTCCTGACTAGGTCAAACATATCTGGCAGACCACGCAAAAAAGAGCTTAAGGAAAATTCTGATCCTAAGCCTGAAGCTATAAGCAAGGCAAAAAATGCCAATGCTAGTAAATTTTTCTTTCTTCTCTTTTTAGATAAATAAGTCTTTAACTGAGTCATAATTTAGTTCATCCGTACTCCTGTCGAAATATACTCTGTGGTCCTTGATTGCAATCACACGCTTTGCGTACTCAAGCGATAAATCAAGGTCATGCATGCTAATGATGATGGTCTTATTGTAATCAGTATTAAGCATCTTGAAAATGTCCATGATGGACCTCTTTGTCTCTATATCGAGTGAAGATATAGGCTCGTCCGCGAGGATTAGGTCCGACTTTTGAAAAAGCGATCGAGCTATGGCTACTCTTTGCTTTTGTCCGCCTGATAGGTCTTTGGCAAGGGCATAAGTCTTTTCTTTAAGCCCAACCATCTCGATGGCTTTGAGCGCATCACTATACTCATCGTCAGTGAACTTCGATAGCATTGCCTCAAAAAACTTTTTCTCGCCAAGACGCGCGAGTAAAACATTATCAAGAACTGAAATATTTTCAATAATGCTTGTGTCTTGAAAGATGAAGGCTATCTTTCGTCTAAGCCTTCTTAAATCTTTTGCGCCAAGGCTATGAACGTCCTCGCCCTTGTATAAAACGCTTCCCTTGCTAAGTGGGTTAAGTGCGTTTATTGCCTTTAGTATAGTTGACTTGCCTGCACCTGATGGGCCTATAAGCGCGACAAAGTCTCCTTCGTTTAAATCGAAAGAGACGTCTTTTATCGCATCAATATTTTTTTCGTACTGTACTGATATATCTTTTACTTCTAATATCATTTCTCTAAATCAACATTCATAATCTTAGCTGTGTCGATAACATTTTGGAAGTCATCGTTTGTTGCTTCGACAAAGCCTGTTAGGTTGAATATCTTTTCGCAGGCTTCTTTGCCTTCGCCGCTTGATAAATCATTTTGAAAGACTTCTTTTATCTTTTGCTTCATATCGTCACTTAGATCCTTGCTTGCTGCAACACATACATATGGGATCTTATCAGTGTATTCAAGCACTTCTAGTCCTTCAAGACCATCAAAGTCCTTCATAAGCTTCTTTTCAGCGCCTTCATATGTCGCGCAGACATCAACGTCACCATTTAAAAGCATTTGAACAGCCTTATCATGACCACCAGCGAACATGTATTCAATATCTTTTTCAAGATCAAGTCCACCCTTAACAAGCATTGCACCTGGATATATATAGCCTGAAGCGCTCTCTGGGTCAACGAAAGCAACTTTTTTGCCTTTAAGTGCTTCGTAGCCATCCTTTTCATACGCTTCTTTGATGTCAGAATCTTTTCTTACTAATAATTCACTTCTATAATAATTTTTGCCGTCCTTGTTAAGTGCTGACAAAAGCACTTCTGCTCCGCCGTTCTTATTTGCAAGTACATAGGCAAATGGTGGAATAATTGCAAAATCAACTTTGCCTGAGCCAAGCGCCTCAACTACGCCAACATAGTTTGTTGATGTAAACATAGAAACTTTTTTACCAAGCTTGTCTGTAAGTATATTTGTTAATGGTTCTGTTAAGTCTTCTAGTTTATCTTGGTCAACTAAAGGTACGAAGCCTAGTTGAAGTTCATCCTTTTCCTTTGGCTTACATGCGACTAGGCCCATAAGCATAGATAAAATAATTAGTGTTAAAATAAATTTTTTCATAATGTCCTCCTAAATTTCTGTAAAATCTCTGATGATGATGTCGCTATATTTAGAAATATGTGACAGATAGTCCTCGTTATCAAGTACGCCAACCGTTAAAAAGCCTGCTTTTTTCGCAGTTTTAAGGTTCTTCGGCAAGTCTTCGAAGACTAAAGTGTTCTGCGGCATGATATTGTATTTTGCAATGCACTTTAAATAGATGAGTGGCGACGATTTATCTGAGCCGATGTCAGATAGAGTCACTATGTCATCAAAAAGCGTATGCATATCAAACTTTTTAAGCGTAGTAATAAAAATGTCCTTCTCATTCGCTGTCGCGATCGAAGTTTTAACGCCTTTTTCTCTAAGTCTCTTTAAGTAATCAATGATGCCCTTCTTAGGCACTACATTGTTTTCAAATTCTTCCTTTGCTAGATGAGTCCACTCACTAACGACATCTTCTGTCGTCATATTTAGTGCGTAGCGCTCAATTGTGTATTTTGCAGCGTCCGTGAGCGTCTTGTGCATGATATTGTCAAAGTAATCATCCGTCAAGAAAAGCGAGTGCCTCGTAAAAAATCTTAGGTCAACGTTTTTCCAAACATTCATCGAGTCAAAGACAGTTCCATCCAAGTCGAAGATGGCTGCCTCAAAGTCCTTAAGCCTCATCTTTCACTATATCCTTGATGTAATTTAAAACATCTTCACGAATATCGCTTCTTAGAGCAAAATCAAGATTAGCCTGTATAAAACCAAGCTTGCTACCAAGGTCATATCTGTGGCCTTCAAAGACATAAGCGTAGATATCGTCTTCTTTTAATAGCATGTCAATAGCGTCAGTCAGCTGTATCTCGCCGTTCTTCCCTGGCTTAGTCTTTTTTAAAAGCTCAAAGATATCATTCTTCAAGATGTATCTACCAAGCACAGCTATATTCGACGGAGCCTTGTCAATATCAGGCTTTTCGACTATGGACTTGACCTTATATAATCTTTCATTCACTTTTTCGTCGTAGGCGATGATGCCATACTTCGATGTATCTTCTTTAGCTACAAGACCCACGCCCAAGATGGATTTGCCCGTCTCGTCATAAGCGTTCATCAGCTGCTTTAAGCAAGGCTCTTTCGAGTAAACGATGTCGTCGCCTAAAAGCACTGCGACATCTTCCCCGCCCGCAAAGCTCTCAGCACACAAAATTGCGTGGCCAAGGCCAAGCGGCGCCTTTTGCCTGATGTAATAAATATTGACCATATCAGAGATTTTGTTAATCTCCTTAAGTATCTCAAACTTGCCAGACTCCTCAAGAGACTTCTCTAGCTCTATGTTTCTGTCGAAGTGATCCTCGATAGAATTTTTATTTCTACCAGTTATAATCAATATGTCCGTGATGCCCGACTCATAAGCTTCTTCAACTATGTATTGAAGCGTCGGTTTATCAAAGATGGGTATCATCTCCTTTGGCGATGCCTTAGTCTGAGGAAGCATCCTCGTTCCAAGTCCCGCCGCGGGTATTATTGCTTTTTTAATCATATATCCTCCTACTCTACTGTTACGCTCTTTGCCAAGTTTCTCGGCTTGTCAATGTCGCGTCCTAAAACTAGCGCTGTGTAGTAGCTCATTAGCTGACCGAACAAAACGCTGTATATAGGCGCGAAGACCGTGAATGTTCTTTTTAGATTCACTATGCCCTTGCCCTCATCTTGATTTGTCACGAGTATGGTATCAGCGCCTCTCGCAACTAGCTCTTCCAAAGTAGTTCTTGTCTTATCAAATATTTGTCCTTCGTTTGCAAAGGCAATAGCCGATGACTTTTCATCTATAAGAGCGATGCTGCCATGTTTTAGCTCGCCTGCTTTAAAGGCGATTGAGTTAATGTAGCTAATCTCTTTAAGCTTAAGCGAAACTTCAAGAGCCGCAATATAATCAAGGTCACGACCTATGAAGAATATCTTTTCCTTATCCTTAATCCTCTCAGCGACTTCCTTGGCAATAGGCTCAAGCCTTGTTATTTCTGAATCCATTTCCCTAGATATTTTTACTAATTCATCTACAATTTGGCTGTACATACCGCAGTCGTATCCTGCTAGGCCATCTCTAAAATATATGCCAAGTAAATATATGCATAGTATTTGCATCATAAAGGCTTTGGTCGATGCAACTGAAATTTCTGGTCCAGCAAAGATGTGTACCTTATAGTCAGCGATCCTATCAAGTGACGAATTAATCACGTTTGTGATGGCAAGTACTGTCGCACCACTTGCCTTTGCTTCTTTTACAAGGCCCATGACGTCGGCTGTTTCGCCTGATTGGCTGATCGCTATTAGAAGCGTCTTCTTACCAATGAAGTTATACGAGTATCTTAGTTCGCTCGATGTTTCAGCAATTATTGGTCTTTCTATAAACCTTTCAAGATAGTTCTTAGCAAGTAGACTTGCGTGATAAGCTGTGCCGCAGCCTGTTACGTAGATATTATCAAAGTCATTTAGATTAAGTCCATATAATTCATCAAAGTAGACTTTGCCGTCACGAATGTGCCTATCAAGAAGCTCCTTAAACTTCTTTGGCTCTTCATGTATTTCCTTTAGCATAAAGTGCTCGTAGCCATCTTTTTGAGTTTCTTCTATATTGACATTTGATTTTTGAATTTCTCTTTGAACTTCTTTATGAGAATTGTAAATCTTGATGCCGTCACTATTTAAAACGCCCATATCACCATCTTCAAAGTAAATAATTTCATTACTTAGATCGATGGCAGCTGAGATATCGCTTGCAAATAGATATTCATCATTCTTAACGCTCATTAATAGAGGGCAGCCCTTTTTGGCAAAATATAAATTTTTTGTCTTTTTATCCAAAACTAAAATCGCGTAACTGCCTTTGACATCTTCAAGTGCCTTCATAAAGCTATCTACATTATTTTCCTTCATATTCCTTGCGATGTACTCGATAAGAACTTCTGTGTCAGTCTCGCCCTTTGGAGTAAAATCTGGCATGGATTTCTTTAGCTCAAGATAATTTTCTATGACACCGTTATGAACTATGGCATAATCACCCTTCGTATCAAGGTGCGGATGCGCGTTCGTTTCAGTCACACCGCCATGTGTCGCCCATCTCGTATGAGCGATGGCAATGCCAGCAGCTTCCTTTGGACAAGCCTTGTCAAGCTCCTTTATCCTGCCAACTCTTTTATATATCTTTAAATCATTATCTTTAATGTAGGCAATGCCAGAGGAGTCATAGCCCCTGTACTCAAGGCTATAAAGGCCTTTGATTGCGTACTTTATTGCATCATTCTTGCCATAGTATCCAACTATACCACACATAATATCTTCCTTTCAAAAAAGCATTTATAATATTACTCGTGCGCAAATCTTTTTCGCGCATAAACATCTATATTAATTATAACATATATTTATGAAAAAATATAAAATTTTTACAAAAGAAAAGTGATAGCCGTAGCCATCACTTATCTCGTCATTAAATATATTAAAAAGCAGGGTAGATTTCTCCCTTGTAAGTATCTTCGATAAACTTTTTGCAAGCGTCTGATTGGAATACTTTGATAAGCTTTTGGAACTTATCTTTTGTTTCGTCACCTTTTCTAACAGCGATGATGTTTGCGTAAGGGCTGTCCTTGTCTTCAAGAGCTAAAGCATCAGCTGATGGGTTAAGTCCTGCGCCAAGCGCGAAGTTTGTGTTTATAGCTGCTAGTGCTGCATCTTTATAAACGTTTGGTATATTTGCTGCTTCAATTGGAGTAAATTTTAAGTTCTTTGTGTTTTGATCAATATCTTTTTCAGTTATATCTTCTTTAGTATCATCTTTAAGTGTGATTAGACCATTCTTTTCAAGTAATAGTAAAGCTCTACGTCCGTTTGATGGGTCGCTTGGTATTAAAACTTCGTCTCCGTCCTTTAATTCGTCAAGTGACTTGATCTTGTCTGAGTATAATCCCATTGGTTCGATGTGTACTGAACCAAGATTTTCTAAGTTAAGTCCTCTTTCTTTAGCAAAATTAATTAGGTATGGTATGTGTTGGAAATAGTTTGCATCGATGTCGCCTTGGTCAAGAGCTAGGTTTGGTTGAACGTAGTCATCAAATACCTTTACTTCAACATCTAGTCCTTCTTTTGCAAACTCGTCTTTAAGTGCTTCAGTAATTTCTGCGTGAGGTACTGGTGATACACCTATGATAATCTTATTGTCATCATCTGTTTGTGCTTCTGTCTTTGTTTCAGTATTTGTTTCTGCATCATTTTTATTTGTATTTCCTGTAGAGTTATTGCAAGCTACAAGGCTTGTTAATAGTGTTAATGCTAATAGTAATGTAAATATTTTTTTCATTTTATTCTCTCCTTAATTTTATAAATTAATTTTTTGTTTACTTTTTTGTATATAGTGTTTCCTGTAAATTGTACAATTTGTACGATTATAACTATGAGTGCGACTGAAATCCAAAGTATGTCAAGTTGATTTCTTTGGTAGCCGTATCTGATTGCGATGTCACCAAGACCGCCTCCGCCAAGCGCTCCAGCCATCGCTGAGTAGCCAACCAAGTTGATTATGGTAGTCGTTACGCCAAGTATAGCCGCTGGCACTGTCTCTTTTAATAGCACCTTGACTATTTCAAAATTGCTTGCACCCATTGATTTAGCTGCTTCTATGACACCTGCATCTACTTCTAGGAAGTAGCCTTCATATAATCTTGCTATGAAGGGTGCTGCCGCAAATGTTAGTGGCACCAAAGCCGCCTCAGTTCCTATTGCCTTACCAATAATAAATCTTGATAATGGCGCTAGGACTATAATTAATATAATTGCTGGCATGCTTCTAAATATGTTTATGATGCCATTTGTTATTGTATATATAAATTTATTTTCTCTTAAACCATTTGGTCTAGTCACATAAGTTAATATGCCCCATGGAAGTCCGATAATTAGAGCGATGAGCGCCGGCACTATAATCATGATTATAGTTTCAGGAAGTGCTGGTAAAACTATGTCCACTATTTCCTTGAACCTCATGCTATCACCTCCGATACTTCTGCGCAATTAGCTTTTAAGTAAGAAATAACTTTTTGTGCCTCTTCGTCTGAGCCGCGTAGCTCAACGACCATGTAACCAAGCTCTTCATCCAAAACGTTACT
This sequence comes from Fenollaria sp. C0166D3, assembly GCF_056590255.1. Classification (NCBI taxonomy): domain Bacteria; kingdom Bacillati; phylum Bacillota; class Clostridia; order Eubacteriales; genus Fenollaria; species Fenollaria sp. C0166D3. The sequence goes on along the minus strand of NZ_JBWPVU010000009.1, from coordinate 10,040 downwards.
GATGTTACCGTCAATGATGTTGATGTCAACGTTAAAGGTCTTCATCGCGTTACTTAATACAGGCGTCTTAACTGTGTCCTTCGAGTAAGAAAGTCTAATCAATTTGCCAGTGAAAGCGCTGTAGTCAAGCTCTGTATCAGGAGCCGCCTTCTTGATAAAGCTTTGTGCAAGCTTTGTCTTTGGGTTTTTGAAAAGCTCTGTAGTAGTGTTTTCTTCTATAATTCTTCCATTTTCCATAAGAGCAATTTTGTTCGAAGCATCCTTTGCCGCTTCCATCTGATGCGTTATCATTATGGTAGTCGTATCAAAGTCATCTCTTGCTCTTTTATATAAATCTATGACCATCCTAGTGCTTTCTGGGTCAAGTGCGCTCGTTGCTTCGTCTGAAAGTATAATCTCAGGCTTAGATACAAGGGCTCTTGCTATGGCAACTCTTTGTCTTTGTCCGCCAGATAATTCACTTGGATATGCCTTCTCTTTATTAAGTAGGCCAACATAATCAAGAAACTTTCTCGCTTCAGCCTTTTTGTCTCCCTTGAAGCCATTTAAGTTTAAAGGAAAAATCACATTGTCTAGAACTGTGTATTGACTGAAAAGATTAAAAGTTTGAAAGATAAAAGCGATTCTTTTTCTTAAAGCTAAGAGCTCTTTTTGCTTTAAGTTAAAGATGTTCACTCCATCTATGATTACTTCGCCACTGTCAGCTTCCTCAAGTCTATTGAGTAGTCTAACTAAAGTTGACTTGCCTGCTCCAGATAAACCTATGATGGCCAAGATGTCTTTCTTTTCTGCTTTAAAACTTACGCCATCGACAGCATTAAATTCTTTGCCATCTACCTTGTAAGTCTTAATCAAATTTTTTGCTTCTATCATAAGCTCCTCCTTCCTTGGATAAATCCAATAAAAAAACTCTTTACCAAAAGATAAAGAGTATCGTGAAAAAATCGTCATCTTTCGGTATAACCGCTGGAATTAGCACCTTGATTAAACAGGTTGCCGGGCTTCATAGGGCCAGTCCCTCCGCCTCTCTGGATGAATTATATTGTGTTTAGATTATACAGGTCATTTTATATTAAAGATGTGATTTAAATCACAAATATTGATTTTTTTATAAAAATATGTATATTATTATAAGATTTCTTTATAGATATAGAAAGAGCGAGACAAGTGCCTCGCTTCATTTTTATTTACTCTACTATGTTTATGGTGATGCTGCCGCTCTTATAATCACATAGCTTAGCAAGTTCATCGCTTAGAACTATGCTAATTGTGTCGCCAACTTTCAAGTCTTTAAATGTAATTAATATTTTTTGTATATTATAATCTCCAAAAAACTTTATTTCGTGCTTAGCCTTTGTTTTAATTTCAAGTAGCTTTTCAGGATCAAGATATGGAAGCTTCCTTTTGAATGTAAGCGAATAATCGTTTACAAGCTCTGGGTAAACGATATTATATGATAAATTAACACTGAAAATATTATTTTTTAGATCTTTAATTGATAGCTCCTCTTCTTCATCAAGTTGATGTTCTTTTATTGAAAACACTGGATCGATTGTAGCCGCTGCTATTTTATTTTTTAAATCAGCATCAGCTTTTTTATTCATATTGCTAAGTATTTCTTTATAAAAATCAAGCATTCTTTTATTCGTATACATATCATTATCTAAATCTATAATTTTTTTATTAAGCTTATCAATTTTTGTTTCTAGCTCATTTATACTTGCATTTTCAGAAGTTTCTATCTTATTATCAATATCATCTTTGCTTACATCATTTGTTTTTGTGCAGCCAAAACTCATTAGTATGCAAAGCACTAAGAGAAATAAAACTATTTTCTTATTCATGTTACCATCTCCTTATAAGTATTATATCACAAACGCAATTTTTTACAAAAAAACTACGCTCATATACACAAGCGTAGTTAATCTTTATCTTATTATCATTTCTTCTCTCTTTGGTCCTGTAGAAATGTATTTAAATTTTTTGCCAAGTTTTTCTTCGATAAATTCGATATAGTCCCTTGCTTCTTTTGGAAGCTCTTCGTACTTAGTTATGCCTCTTATGTCGCTCTTCCATCCCTTAAGTCTTTCTAAAACTGGTTTTGCTTTTTTAAGCTTGGATGTATTAGGGAATTCATCTGTTATCTCGCCGTCTATGTCGTAGCTAACGCAAACTGGTATTTCATCTAAGTAGCTAAGTGCGTCTACGACCATGAAGGCGATATCTGTCGCGCCTTGCATTTCGATGCCGTACTTTGTTGCGACTACGTCGAACCAACCAACTCTTCTTGGTCTACCTGTTGTTGCACCGAACTCACCTTTGTCGCCGCCATGAGTCCTCAATTGATTTGCTTCTTCATCAAAAATTTCGCTAACGAACTCGCCTGCGCCTACTGCTGATGAATATGCCTTTGTTACTGCGATGATGTTTTTAATTTCATACGGTGGCACTCCAGCTCCTATAGATGCGTATCCAGCTAGTGTTGATGAGCTTGTTACCATTGGATAAATGCCATGATCAGTATCTTTAAGTGTGCCAAGTTGACCTTCAAATAAGATCTTCTTGCCATCTTTGATAGCTTTTCTTAGCATTTTGGATGTGTTCTTAACATATGGCTTAATTATTTCGCCATATTCAAGAAGTGTCTTTAAAACGTCTTCCTTCTTAAGCGGCTCTTTATGATAAAGCTCCTTAAGTATCGCATTTTTGATTGGCAATATCAAATCTAATTTTTCTGAAAGATATTCTTCGTCGTAAAGCTCATTCACTTCAAAGCCTATCTTTTGATATTTATCTGCAAATATATATGCAATACCTGATTTAGTCGATCCAAAGGATGCCTTGCTAAGTCTTTCTTCTTCGTACTTATCAAAGTCTAGGTGATATGGCATAACTATTTGTGCTCTGTCAGATACATAAACTTTTGGCTCTTTAACGCCTGCGTCCACTATTGATTTAAGCTCGTTAATGAAGAATGGTATGTTTAGCGCAACGCCATTGGCAAGTATATTGACAGTGTTTTCATTAAATACTCCTGATGGCAATAGATGAAGTGCAAATCTACCATAATTATTGATAATAGTGTGGCCAGCGTTGGCTCCGCCTTGAAATCTAACGACATAATCTGCATCACATGCTAGCATATCAGTTACTTTACCCTTGCCTTCGTCGCCCCAGTTAGCTCCTACTATAGCTGTAATCATATATACCTCCTAAACATTGAGTTCAACTTTGATACCGATGCTGTCCTTGTTCTTTTCAAGTATCGGGTCAATAGTTTCACTTACAAATTCTTCAACTTGTGAAGATGCTCTTCCGCTAATCTTTGATGCAGCCTTTATCTCTTCTATGTCATCCATAGTCAAGTTAAAGTCTTTGTCATCAGAAATTAGCTTTAATAAATTATTGTCCTTGCCCTCTTCTTTGATCCTCTTTTGTGCTTCTCTTGAATGAACTCTGATCTTGTCATGAAGGGCTTGTCTGTCGCCACCACGCTTAACGCATTCCATCAGTATATTTTCTGTTATCATGAATGGAAGCTCTTCGTTTAAGTGCTTCTTAATAACATTTTCATAAACTATAAGTCCGTCACTAACATTGATGTATATATCTAGTACACCATCAAGTGCTAGGAAGGCCTCGCTCACAGCTATCCTCTTATTAGCCGAGTCATCAAGTGTTCTTTCAAACCATTGTGTTGCGGCTGTTATTTGCGGATTAAGTGAATTTACTATGATGTAGCGTGAAATGGATGCGATTCTTTCTGCACGCATAGGATTTCTCTTATATGGCATTGCAGATGAACCAATTTGATTCTTTTCTAGTGGCTCTTCTATTTCTTTTAAATTTGCTAATAATCTTAAGTCGCCTGAGAACTTGTATGCACTTTGCGCAATTAGGCTAAGTACATTAAGTATCTTGGCATCTATCTTCCTTGTATATGTTTGTCCGCTTATAGTTAAAACTTTGTCGAAACCAAGTTTTTTCACTATAAGTTCATCGACTTTCTTTACTTTTTCTTCGTCGTTGTCAAAAAGTTCCATGAAAGAGGCTTGTGTGCCTGTAGTTCCCTTTGAGCCAAGTAATTTGTAATCTGCTAATAATTTATCTAGCTCTTCTAGGTCCATGTAAAGGTCTTGAAGCCATAGCGATGCTCTCTTACCAACAGTAGTTGGTTGAGCTGCTTGGTAGTGAGTGTAGCCAAGTGTGTCAAGGTCCTTGTACTTCATGGCAAAGTCCCTAAGGTTTTTCATAACAGTAAGAACTTTTTTTCTGATAAGCTTAAGAGCCTCGTGCATAGTGATAAGGTCAGTGTTATCACCAACGTAGCAGCTAGTTGCTCCTAAGTGAATGATTGCCTTTGCCTTTGGCACTTGAAGACCATAGGCATAGACATGGCTCATAACATCGTGACGCACAAGCTTTTCCCTCTCTTTTGCGACTTCGATGTTAAGATTGTCCTTATTAGCCTTCATCTCTTCTATAGCTTCGTCAGATATGTCTAGACCCATCTCTTTTTCAGCTTCTGCAAGGGCTATCCACATCTTTCTCCATGTTTTAAATTTATATTCTTCTGAAAATATATACTGCATCTCTTTAGAAGAGTATCTTTCTGAGAACGGCGATATATATTTATTATATTTGTCCATCTTCCACCTCTGTTGGATAATTACCAGTAAAGCAGGCGTTGCAATAGTCACAGCGTCCTTCAACAAGCTCCTTTAGGTCCTCTACCTTTAAGTAACCAAGCGAATCACAGCCAATGTAGTCCCTGATTTCATCTTGAGTGTACTTAAACGCGATTAGCTCCTTATTTGTCGGCACGTCAGTACCGTAGAAGCATGGATATAAGAATGGTGGCGAGGATATTCTAACATGAACTTCCTTTGCACCAAGCTCCTTAAGCTGCTTTACAATATTTTTCATAGTCGTTCCTCTAACGATGGAGTCATCGACCAAAACTATCTTTTTATCTTTAACCTCATCTTTAAGAATATTTAGCTTGATAGAAACGCCTTGTGATCTTTGATCTTGACTAGGCTTGATAAATGTTCTGCCAACATAATTATTCTTGATGAAAGCTATGGAGAATGGTATATTAGCTGCTTGTGCATAGCCGTATGCTGCTGGTGTACCTGAGTCTGGAACGCCAACGACTACGTCTGCATCGACTGGATATCTCTTGTGAAGCATCCTACCCGCATTTAGTCTTGCTTCGTAAACACTGATGCCGTCAATGGCTGAGTCAGGTCTTGCGAAATAAATATATTCAAATATGCAAGTGGATTTTTTCGCTTCATATTTATATACGGATTTAACTCCTTCTTCAGTAACTATAACGACTTCACCTGGTTCAACATCTCTAATAAACTTTGCTCCAACTGCATCAAGTGCACATGATTCGCTCGATACAAAGTATGTATCTCCTTTTTGACCTATACAAAGCGGATGGAAACCGTTAGGATCTCTCGCTGCTATTAACTTTTTAGGACTTGCTATAGCTAGTGAATAAGCACCAACTATCTTTGGCATAGCCTTAACAACTGCTTCTTCAACCGATTTTGACTCAAGTCTCGCTCTTGCTATAAGATAAGGAATGATTTCAGAGTCAGAAGTAGTTTGGAAGATGGCTCCTGTTTGTGAAAGTTCTTCCTTAAGCGCCTTTTGATTGACAATGTTGCCGTTGTGAGCGATGGCTAGAGTGCCTTTCCAGTAATTTATAACTAGTGGTTGAGCGTTAGAAACGGTAGAATTACCTGAAGTTGAGTACCTAACATGACCAACACCAAGATTGCCAGTGAGTTTAGCTAAATTATCTTTGTTAAAAACATCATTAACTAGACCCATATTTTTATAAACCTGGATGTTTTGGCTCATTTTGGTATCTGTTACAGCAATACCGCAAGATTCTTGTCCTCTGTGCTGTAAAGCGAATAATCCGTAGTAAATCAGAGTTGAGACGTCTTCGTGTTTAAGTGAATAAGCCCCGAAAACGCCGCACTCTTCATGTATTTTATCAAACATTATTCTAGTCCAAGTCTTCTCATGACTTCGTGGTATGCATCTTCAACATTACCAAGGTCACGTCTGAACCTGTCTTTATCAAGCTTTTCGTTAGTTTCGTAGTCCCAAAGTCTCATAGTGTCTGGACTGATTTCGTCAGCTAAGATGATCTTGCCGTCATATCTACCAAATTCAAGCTTGAAGTCAACAAGTCTTATGCCAACAGATTTAAAGTGCTTGCAAAGGTAGTCATTTACCTTTCTTGCGTAGTCCTTAATAGTTTCTACTTCTTCTTTTGTAGCAAGACCAAGCGCTGTAGCATAATCATCGTTGATGAATGGGTCATCAAGTGGATCTGACTTGTATGAGAACTCAACTATTGGGTGAAGTAATTCCTTACCTTCTTCAACACCCATCCTCTTAGAGAAGCTGCCTGCAGTTACGTTTCTAACTATAACTTCTAGTGGAACTATCTCAACAGCCTTAACTAAAGTTTCTCTGTCGTTTAATTCTTCTAGATATATAGTTGGAATGCCTTCTTTTTCAAGCTTTTGGAAGAAGAAGTTACTCATTTTGTTGTTGACAACACCTTTACCAACTATAGTACCTTTCTTCTTGCCGTTAAATGCAGTAGCATCATCCTTGTAAGACAAGATAAATTTCTTAGGGTCATCAGTCTTGAAGACCTTCTTTGCCTTGCCTTCATATACTTGTTCTAACTTTTCCATGTCGTCATCCTCCTTAAAAATTACATTCTAATTATATCACTTAGAAAAACATTTTTCAATCATTATGGAAATATTTTTGCAAAAATATAAGGACTTAATCACTAAGCCCTTATATATCATCTATTTACTTTTCTTTCTTTATCTTGATGATTCTCAATATAGTGTAAGCTTTTTTAGCCTCATACTCATCTTCGTTCATAACGTTTACTCTCTTAAACTCTACAGTCTCATCGCCATTGAGTTTAACTTTATATACGTCTACACAAGTCGATGGGCCTCCATCTCTTAACTCGCCCTTAACTTTAAATTCCACTAACGTTTTCTCAGTCACATCATTCTTTGGTGATATAACCCACTCGTCAGAGCAATTTCCTGCTGGCAAGACTACTTCTACCTCATCTTTATTTGTGTCTATGTCTATGGTCGTGACATCTGGAGTATCGCTTTCCTCTTTTCCATACATATCCTCTTTCTTTTCTACCTCATAAACTTTGCCATCGATCATTGCATAATTTTGTTCTGGATAGCCTTCTTCGTCTTTTGGAAATTTAGAGGCAATATTATTCGAAGCAATTTTATCTGTGCATGCGCTGATAAATAATAAGCTTAGTACTAATAGATATGATACAAAAATTATCTTTCTTTTATTTTCTTTCATAAAACCACCTTCCTTGTGCTTTCGTCTGATATATCGTTAACTATATAATATCACTTATCAAAGCAATTTACAAGTACTTAAATCTTACAAAATAGTAACAAAAAAAGCTTAGGTAAATCTCCTAAGCCTTTCATCTATAATTTATAATATGCAACGCCGACAAGGCCTCTGCCTGTGTGTACTGCTAGTGTCGGTGCAATTTGCTCTTCAACATATATCTTTGCTCTTGCCACTTCGTCTTTAAGTGCATCTTTAACAGCTTCGAGTGCTTCTGGATTTGCTCCGTGGCAGATTGATAAGTAGTAGTCCTTTGCGTCTTTTAACTCATCTTTTATTTTGTCTACAAGTCTTCTTTGTGCCTTTGCAAAGCCCCTCACTTTGTCAACATCATAGTAAACGCCATCTGCATCACATGTTATGATAGGTTTGATATGCAATAGCTGTCCGATAACGCCTTTAACCTTGCCTATCCTTCCGCCATTGATAAGGTTTGTAAGTTCTGGAATAACAAAGTATGTCCTTGACTTCATCTTTGCTCTATCATCTTCCATAATCTTGATGATTTCATCTGCACTATGGCCTTCATCTCTCAGCTTAGCTGCTCTATATGCATAAAAACCTGAGCCGATGGCTATGTTCTTTGTATCAAAAACTTTTACTTTGCCGTCGTAGTCCATTGCCACAAGATTTGCTAAGTTATTTGCCCCGCTAAGCCTTGACGATAGCGTGATGATTATGACTTCATCAGCGCCAGATGCAAACTCATTGTCGACTATTTCCTTTATCTCCATTGGTGATGGTGTACTTGTCTTAGGAAACTCCTTGTCAAGAAGTCTGTAGAACTCGTCCTTTTCTATATCAACTTGGTCTCTATACGATTTATCTGAGAAGTGTACCCACAAAGGTAGCATCGCCACATTTAATTCTTCATATGCTTCTTTAGGTAGATCGCAGGCTGTGTCTATAATTATTCCTACTTTACTCATATGTCCTCCTTAGCGTTTAATAGCTCGTATTCTAATAGTTTTTGCGTAATAACTTTCGTGCAAACACTCACTATGGCAAGCGTTAAGCCATTTCTCTTGTCTAGGTCCACGTCAATAGTCGCCGTCATCTTCGTATCAGGATCATCTTGTTTGCCCAAGATATCTATGATGAGTCTCATAACGCTCTCGATCTTGTCGCAAAAGTAATTATACGACTCTTCGATGGAGCTCTTCTTAAGCTCATGCAATATACCGCCATCAATCTCAGTCATGCTTAGATTGTTCTTAAAAACCGTGATTACTATGCAATAAACGATGTGATTACGAAAGTAGCGCTTCTTGATTGGGCTCGGCATAATTTTGTGCTTGACGTAGTTGTTGACCATGGACTTCGTTAATTTATTGTCCTTATCAAACATCGCTTCCAGTGCCTTGTTAACTATCTCGACTAGCTGCTCTGAATAAATGCCAAAGTCGGGTAAGTCCTTGTACCTAGGAAGCTTTAGCTCTTTAAGGCCAGTCAATATATTATCTCTCATACTGCCTCCACTTAGTATTTAATACTACGTCTATAGTTTAGCATAACTAGATTAATCTGTCAAGTACTTTTTTACAAATTCTTTAATATCGTCGTAGCTCGCATCTGTAAATACCTTGATGTAATCATACTTCTTAAATGAATACTTAGGATCGTAGTAGCTCTTCATCATGTCCTTGATGAGATCAAGGTATTCTCCCTCCATAAGCATGTCTGTGTACTTCTCATACCTTTCCTTACTAATGAATTTTTTGAACTCTTCGAAAGTCTTTATGATTTCCTCTTTATTTTCACTTGGCAAATAGTCCTCACAAATATTTTTTGCTCTCTCATCTAGAGACGCTTCGATAAGTATTTTGTCTGAGTCAAGCATCTTTTTATATAGTTTTTCATGAAGAACGATGTCACCTATCCTTCTCGATTCGCCCTCTGTAATATATGTGGCATCTGGATCATCCTTTATCGCCTCATAGATGTATGAGTCAAACATCTTTTGTGAGACCTTTTCCTTTAGGCCGACTGAGCCAAAGATGGATCCCCTGTGATTCGCATACTTCTCTAAATCTAAAACCTTTATACCATCTTCCTCAAGTCTTCTTATTATATAAGTCTTGTGTGTGCCAGTGAGTCCATAAAAAGTAAGGACCTTGATCCTCTCAAAGTATTCATCGAGCTTTTCCATCACATAGCGCCTATATGCCTTGTAGCCGCCACTTAGCTTTGAGATGTGCATGCCAAGCGCACGAAAAGTCCTCTCAAGCACAGTCGATCTATAGCCGCCTCTGTCACAATAGATTACGATCTCATCGCAAGTCTTTTCTAGCTCCAAATATTTTTCATAAAGCTCAGGAAGTTTCTTCGACGCGTACTCGACCGCCTTTATCTTAGCTAAATCGTATGATACTCTGTCATACAAGGTGCCTACTTCGCGCCTCTCATCATTATCAAGTATGGGAATATTGATAGCGCCTGGTATGTGAGCGTTTTTGTACTCGCCCTCGCTCCTCACATCGACCAAAACGATATTATCTAAATTTTCAATATCTTCGTAATTTAATTCTTCTAACATAATTTCACCTATAAACATAATACAGCAAATACACGAAAAAATCAATATTTTGCTTCTC
>NZ_JBWPVU010000008.1:0-114040 GCF_056590255.1 Fenollaria sp. C0166D3 | reverse complement strand
GATAAGATTTCCTTTAAGTAAGACACCTTGAAGACCACAAGGTAGATAGGCAGTAAGTGTAAGAGTAGTAATACTTTGAGCCTAACTGTACTAATATGTCGAAAACTTGATCAAAGACGCTTATTGAAGAATTATGGTTATTAAGAAATGTGGCAGCAATAGCAAGAGGGAAACACCCGTAACCATACCGAACACGGAAGTTAAGGCTCTTAACGCTGAAGGTACTTGGTTGGAGACGACCTGGGATAATAGGTAGCCGCCACTTGATTTAAACAGATAGCATTATATGCTGTCTGTTTTTTTGCGTAAAATGCCTTTTTGTGGTATAATTCATTAAAGGAGGCTATTATGAAGAAATTCAAAGCTCTATATTACAGTCTTTACATAATTTTAGCTCTAATTATTATTGGCTTTTACCTTATTAATTATGGCAATCCCATTATCAAAGCTAGGGTAGAGAAAGATGCAAAGGAGTATATAAGTAGGCATCACAAGGATCTTGACCTTGAGATCGAGGGCGTTAGCTATCAAATGATGGGCGGCTTTTACATCGTAGAGTTTCAGGACAGAGAGAGCCAAGACACGAATTTTAAGCTAAACTACGATGCTCACGGCAAGTTCATGTATACGACTTATGATGAGATCCTTGATAACACTTACAATAGGTATAGGGCCTTTCTTAAGGACTACGCCAAGGATATAGCTGATGAGGAGGCTTTTGATTTTGAGCTTAGCCTAGAACCTGACAATGAGCTTAAATATGAATACTACCTTACACTTGATCAAGATTTTGACAGGGAGCATCTGCCAAGCAAGGTCTTAGCACACTTTCACGCATACGAAGACGAGCCGAGCCTTAAGGGTATTATGACTAGACTTAAAAAAGTGCAAAAAGCCACATCTAAAAGGAATTTGGACGTGCGCTACTACTCAGGCAGAATCATTCCCACAGCTGACAAGGCCGAAGAGGGCATGGCAGAGCCGTGGTGGAACGCTATCAGCGTCAATAGGGTTATGGAGAAGACTATAATAGATGGGAATATGGAGACGCTAGAGAGAATATATGAGCGTAAAAAACGATAGGAGGTATATGTAAATGACTAAGAAAAGTAAAATTATATTAAATGCAGTACTCACAATTCTACTGCTTGTAGTTATGTTTACTCAGTTCGTTTTCTATGGCAACCCCATTAGCAAAATTTTGGCGGATAAGGCAGCGGATAAATACTTAAAGACCCACTACACTGACCTTGATTTAGTGCGCGAGCGTGCCTACTACAATTTTAAGGATGGGACTTATGTCGTGAGGCTCTGGGACAAAAATAGCGTTGACACGAAATTTGATCTAAGTTTCGATAGTTTTGCTAAAATGACGAACGATACTTATAGTGATAGGCTTTTCAATACTTTCCGTAGATACATGAGCTTCTTAGATGAGCTAGGAGATGAGATTGTTAAGGATAGCGGCTTTGATTTTGAGCTTTGGCTAAGACCTGATGATGACATTGATTATAGAGAGTATCTCACACTTGATCAGGACTTCGATAGAGATAATTTGCCAAGTAAGATTACAGCAGGTTTTAAGGCTTATGCAGAAAAACCAAGTTTAGATGACCTTATGAATGGCCTTAAAAAAGTATACGAGGCTCTTAAGGAAAGGAATATAGCCGTGAGCGAATATTCAGGCCTTGTAGTTCCTAACGCTGATAAGGCTGAAGAGGGCGAGGCAGAGTCTTGGGCGAACGCTATCAGCGCGGGTGATGTGCCGGAAGATGTGATTGTGGATGGAGACTTAGACGAATTAAAGAGGATCTTTGACGAGGAAAATAGTTATGTAAATACAAAGAGTTCAAGACTTCTACCAAAGTTTAAAACTCAAAAAATAAATAGTTGCTGTGCTGCTTAGGAGAGTTTTACAAAAATAAATATTGTAAACAGTGCATCAGCATAAGGGAGGAATATGCATGTCTAAGGTAAAAAAAGAGATAATTGAAGCAAAAGGATTTGCTATTCAAATTTATACTGAAGACTTTAAAAATGATTATATAAGTCTTACGGATATAGCAAAATATAAAAACAAGGAAGAACCTAATGTAGTTGTTTCAAATTGGATGCGAAACTATAATACAATAGAATATCTTGGCATTTGGGAGCAGTTAAATAATCCGGATTTTAACCCCCTCGAATTCGAGGGGTATTTAAAAGAGGCGGGTAGTAACGCTTTTACTTTATCACCTCAAAAATGGCAGAAAACCACTAATGCAGTAGGACTATTTGTAAAATTGGGTAGATATGGTGGCACATATGCTCATAAAGATATAGCTTTTAAATTTGCTTCATGGATATCTGCAGAATTTGAACTTTATATAATTAAAGATTATCAAAGACTTAAAGAAGATGAAAACTCAAAATTATCATTAGCTTGGAACCTTAATCGTGAAATCTCTAAGATTAACTACAAAATTCATACAAATGCAATCAAAGAATATCTCTTAAAAGATCTTACCAACGAACAGTTATCCTATAAGTACGCCAGTGAAGCAGATATGCTCAATGTAGCCTTGTTTAACAAGAGAGCGAAACAGTGGCGTGAAGAAAATCCTGAGTTAAAGAGTAATATGAGGGACTATGCAAGTCTGAATGAGTTACTTGTACTTGCCAATATGGAAAGCTATAATGCGATTCTTATTGGAAAAGGTATGGAGCAAAAAGAAAGAATGATGGAACTTAGAAAACTTGCCAGAACACAATTAATGTCACTTGAAAAACTTGGTGATAGTGGCATTAAAAGATTAGAAGGAAAGTAATAATAACTGTTAGTTTGTAATTGAATAAATAAATTTGAAGTTGTGGAGGATGATAAAAATGATTAGATTTGATGAAATTACGAATAAAAATATTTGGAAAGTTTGTGCATTAGAGCCATATGAAGAGCAAAAAGATTTTGTTGCTGATAACATACAGAGCTTGGCGGAAGCATATTCAACAAGAAATGAAGGCAATAATGCGTTGCCGCTTGCAGTATATGATGATAACACCCTGATTGGATTTGTTATGATCGGAAAAGGAACCGTTGGCAATGAAGAAGAAAGTCCTTTAATCAAAGAAAACTACTGCCTCTGGAGACTAATGATTGATAGGAAATATCAGGGACGAGGTATGGGAAAGCAGACGATTGATGCCGCAATCGATTTGATACGTACATTCCCATTTGGTGAGGCAAGAAAGGTATGGTTGTCGTATGAACCAGAAAACACTAGAGCAAGAGCAATATACTTAAAGTATGGCTTTTCCGAGAATGGAGAAATGTGTGGCAATGAAATTGTAGCCGTGTATGATTTATAAATTGGAACTTTTTCAGCTTATTTTAAAATTGTAGATTCATATATAGATTTCGACATAATGTATCTAGATTTAAGATAGACAACTTCCAGTTTATAGTACTAGTAATCCACCTGAATAGATAGATTATTTACATCTAAAGGCGTTGATATCACTATACGATTGTACACTGGGGTTTCGTGTCATAATAGTGATAGAGGCAAATACTTATGTAAATATAAGGAGTTCAAGACTTCTACCAAAGTTTAAAACTCAAAAAATAAATAGTTGGAGTGCTTTTTAGAGTATTTATGGAACAAAATCATATTAAAATACAAAAATTACGAATGATTTTATTCCATAAATAATGAATAATATTTAAAATTATGAAAGTATTTGATAAAATAAAGATATAAATTTCAAAGAATTTGGAGGTATATACAGATGACAATTAATAAATTTTCTTTCAAATAATACGAGAGGTTAAGTCCTCTCAAAAAATAAGGAGGATTTATGATATATATAGATAATCTAAAAAAAGAACTTAGTACAAGAACGTTATTTGAAATAAAAAATTTGACCATTGGAGAAGACAATAAAATTGGTTTAATCGGTGATAATGGAGCTGGTAAAACAAGTTTCTTTAAAATTCTAATAGGCCAAGATACAGACTACAGTGGGAAAATTGATGTACAAATTAAAATAGCCCATCTTTTAAATGACGATGAAGAAGAAAAATTTTCACATGATAACTATCTTAAAGCTAAACTTAATAAAGAGGAAAAATTTAGTCCTGGTGAATACCAAAGACTGAAGCTAGCGAAACTCTTATCGAATGAACAAAGTTTTTTATTGATTGATGAACCAACATCTCATTTGGATATAAAACAGAAGAAAAACTTAGCAGAAAGTCTAAGAAATAGAGATAAAGGTTATATTCTTATTTCCCACGACCGTGATTTTATAAACCAAACATGTGATAAGATTTTTGAATTATCACATGGAGAACTAGAAGTATTTAATGGTGACTATACTTTCTACCTGGATGAAAGAGTTAAGAGGAAGAAATTCCTTCAGAAAGAATACGAAGGCTATGTTAATGAAAAGAAAAGATTGACAGGTATAGTAAATGACATAAAAGCTCAAACGTTAAAAGTGAGAACAACTCCCAAAAGAATGGGCAATTCAGAAGCTAGACTCCATAAAATGGGTGGACAAGGCAATAAGAAAAAACTAGATAAGCAAGTTAAATCCATTAAATCAAGAATAGATCAGCTTGAAGTTAAAGAAAAGCCAAAAGAAGAAGCCGAAATTAAATTAACTATTGATGAAAAGGATAAAATATTTTCCAAAATACTAGTAAGAGCTGAAAAATTAAGCAAAAGCTTTGATGATAAAGTTCTTTTCAATAATGCTAATTTTGAAATCCCAAATAAGAAAAAGATCGCTTTATTAGGAGATAACGGTACAGGAAAAACAACTCTTTTAAATATGATTGTAGACAAAGAAGTATGGTGTCATCCTAATCTTAAAATTGGCTATTATAGTCAGTTGAGTGAAATTATTGATGAAAAGAAAACAGTATTAGAAAATGTTTTTGAAAGCTCAATCTATGATCAAACAATGACTAGAATTATTTTGGCTAGGTTAGGATTCAAAGAAGACGAAGTCTTTAAGATGGTAGACGTTCTAAGCGATGGGGAAAGAGCAAAGGTAAAGCTGGCAAAGCTTGTCACATCTGATTTTAATTTTTTAATTATGGATGAACCAACGAACTTCCTAGATATTAGAGCAATTGAAGCCTTAGAAGAATTGTTGATAGGATATGATAGACCGCTACTGTTTGTGACCCATGATGTCTCGTTTATAAATAACATAGCGGATGGACTTATTATCATTAATAACAAAAAGTTAGAGAATTTTTCGGGCAATCTAGCTCAGTATCAAAATCGCAGAGAAAAGTTGAAAGAAAATAAAAATTCTAACGATTTTCTTATAGAATTTAGATTAACAGCCATTAATAATCGTTTGGCAAGTGAGATTCCAAAAGAAGAAAGAAAAGAATTAGAAGCAGAGTACGAGAGACTTTTGAAACACAGAGATAATAATTAAAGCTTATGGACCAGTAAGACTCTAGACTTCTATCGTAATCAGATGCTACAGACATTGATTTTGCTTAGGATTTTCACTTTCTTCAATTTGCTTACTAAAGCCATCTTTATCCAAGTGCTTCTTATAGTGCAAAGGTTGTTAAGTCCATGCACCAAGAGAACAAGTGAAACTAAGTTCGATTGGCTATGCATGCCTTATTCCAGAGTTTACAAAGAGATGCAGCGAAGTGAACGCCCTTTGATTAAACTTACGGATCAATTTTTGACAATGCTCAGGCACCATTAGTACATTGCGATTGTCAAAAATTTCCACTTCGCCTCATTCATCATAGAGTAAAGGTTCAAGTCATTTTATTGACTTAAATCAAGTATCAGTCTAAAAGGAGGACTTATGAAAGGATTAAAAAATTTATCACTATTTATATCAATTTTAGTGATATTTTTCGCCATACTCATAATTATTTCGTTCTTTGGTAATCCAATCTCTAAAGGTGTGGTGAAAGTTAAAGCATATAACTATTTAAAAGAGAATTGCAGTGATTATGAAGTCAAGAGCATCGAAATAGTCTATGATTTAGTAAATTCTTCATACCTTGTCAATGTTTACGACAGTGGCAGTGAAGAGATTGAATTTACTTTA
This sequence comes from Fenollaria sp. C0166D3, assembly GCF_056590255.1. Lineage (NCBI taxonomy): Bacteria > Bacillati > Bacillota > Clostridia > Eubacteriales > Fenollaria > Fenollaria sp. C0166D3. The sequence continues at coordinate 107,968 of NZ_JBWPVU010000008.1, read as the reverse complement.
GTCTATAATTATTTTGGATGTTTTAAGAAAAAAGTCTCAGGAAATATAAGTTTAAATAAAGAAAGCGTGGCATATCACTACCCACGCTTTTTCTATTGGCAAAGCTAAAAATAATATCTATACCAAGCCCATCCATTATAAAGAAATTTAATGCATCTGTAAATTCTCTTTTTTAGAGCACATATATAGAAAAAAATCCTATATATTTTGCAAAAACATATTGACTTTTTTCTATATGTATGTTAGTATTGATTTAGAGAGAAGAAAGGAGCGAAGGATATGGTTGAAGATATTTATGAATCTATTTCTAAAAAGCTTAAGGCGATATCGGATCAAAAGAGGCTAAAGATTGTTGACATGCTATCTTGCGGGGAGCTATGTGCCTGTGAGATTCTTGAAAAGTTTGACATCACTCAACCGACTTTGTCGAGTGACATGAAAAAGCTTGAGGAGGCAAAGCTTGTCAAGAGCCGCCGCGAGGGCAAGAACACTTACTACACGCTGAACAAAAAGGCGCTTGAGCACTTCCTTGAGCAGCTTGAGTACATCTTTGGTGACAAGCCTGATTGCATCTGTCACAGCGAGGAGAAGATGGATTATTAATTTTGGGTAAGATTGAATTTATACGATACAATTAGATAAGGAGGCTAGTATGAAAGATATTAGAGAAGAAGTTAAGAATTATTATTCAAAGGTAACTACTGTTGATGACGGCAAGATGGAGACTAAGATCTGCTCCTGCGCTCTTGATGGCAGTCCTAAGTACATTAACGAGGCGAGAAAGATGATTCCTGATGAGATCATCAAGCACTTTTATGGCTGCGGCTCACCGATACCGCCTGCACTTGAAGGCATGACTGTCCTTGACCTTGGCTGCGGGACTGGTCTTGACGTCTATACTATAAGCAAATTAGTCGGGGAGCATGGCAGGGTCATAGGTGTCGACATGAACGACGATCAGCTTGCCATCGCTAGAAAATATCAAGATGAGATGGCGGAAAAGTTTGGCTACAAGAAGTCCAACGTTGAGTTCAAAAAGGGCTACATCGAAGATTTGAAGCCCCTAGGCATTGAAGATGGCAGCGTGGACATAGTTATTTCAAACTGCGTTATCAATCTAAGTCCTTACAAGGAAGAGGTATTTAAAGAGATTTGGCGCGTTCTTAAGACTGGCGGCGAGCTTTACTTTGCGGACATATTCGCGGACAGACGCTTTGGAGAAGATATCTCTATGGATTTAATTCTAAGAGGCGAGTGCCTAGGCGGCGCTATGTATATAGAAGACTTTAGACGTCTACTTAGAAAGATAGGTTGGGAAGACTTTAGATACATCAAGTCAAATAAGGCTGCCATTGACAATGAAGATATAGAGGCAATGGTAGGCAATGTAGAGTTTTACTCTCACACTATAAAGGCTGTTAAACTACCTGAGCTAATTGAGGACATCTGTGAGAACTATGGACAAGTAGCGACTTATAGAGGCGGCATTGAAGGCTCGGAAAATTACTTTGACCTTGACGACCACCACAGATTTTACAAGAATCTTCCGCTTGCTGTCTGCGGCAATAGCTGTGCGATGATTGAAAACACAAGACTTGCGAAGTACTTTGACATCATGGGCGACAGAAGCGAACACTTTGGCGCTTTTAGTGGATGCTCCACTGCACCTTCTACTGATCCGGAAGAAAGTGACGACTGCGGCTGCGGCACTGGCTGCTGCTAAAATTTTGCGTTAAAATTGCGATCTTGGCTAGTTTCGAATTATTTTGTCGCTGCGGAGTGCGTTTAGCACACCTCACTCCAAAAAATTCTGTACAACGCCAATCTCATCAATTTTTCCTGCAAAATTAGTGAATAAATAGAGTTATGATTTAGTCAATTTGATTTAGTATATTAAACTTTACGAAGCTCCATTTTGTGAGAATCTCTCACTTTATTCAAGAAATATATCAAAATTTATACTATTCTGCAAAATGCAAAAACATTTTTGATCTAAGAAGATATATAGAAGATATATAATAGAAGAAAAAGCGATAAGGTAGGAAAAACCTTATCGCTTTTATAATAACTATGATTTTATTTTTTTATTCCCTACTCCTTATCCCATACCTGCCATTTTTTCATTTCGTTTCGTCTCAGTTCCTTCTCAGTGTTTCCGTCCCTGTACTCCTTCAATTTTCTTAGCATATCCTCTTTCCCCTCAGGGAATTTCGCAAGTAGCGGCAAGGGATTGGTCTTGTGCGTCGCCTTGATTACTGTACTATTCTCAAGGCTTTCAAGTATATATATTTCCTCAGCTAAAACGTCTTTTATGGCAAGTCTCGTAAATTCTTTCGCGCGAACGAGGTCTTTAAGCGGCGCGCGCTTGAATATAACAGTCGTTACGAAGACTATTTCGAATGGCTTTATCTTGTTTAATAGTTTTGCCGTTCCTTTTCTATGAGCCATGGTCAGCTCTTTACCGCCAAGGCCGAGCATGATGTAGACGGAGTAGCTGATGCCAAGCCTTTCAAGCTTTTTGCACGCTCTTATGCTATCACTCACGCTGTGACCCTTTTTGTGAAAGCTCAAAACTTCGTCCGAACCGCTTTCAAGCCCTAAACATAGCCTATCCATGCCCATGGCTTTAAGCCTAAGTAGCTCCTCATCTGTCTTGCGAAGAACGTCTGTTGCACGCGCAAACATTGATATGTACTCTACTTCGAAGTACTTATGTATAAGAGCAAAGACATTCTCAAGGAAAGATGCTTTTACGCATAAGGGATTACCCTCAAGTAGTGTAAATTTCTTGGGGCTGCGTCTCATATTGTCGTATTTAATTTTCTCCTTACGCAAATAGTCCTCGATCTCGGCGAGCTTGAAGACGTGAAATTTCTGCCTAAAATTCAAATCGCAGTAGAGGCACTTTTGGTAAGAACAGCCTGATGTCACGGGCACCATGACGTTGTGCATTTCGGGCATCGGCGTGTACATGTAGATGGGGTAAAAGTTTTCCATAATTATCTCCTTATAATTATATTAGCACTAATATGTAATTATGTCAAAACTGTGTTATAATATAGATAATAATTATAAAAATATGGAGGAGTTTATATATGATATTTTTCGATCTTGACGATACAATTCTCAATACAGCTAAAACAAATCTATTAATTTTTGAGCGTGCGCAAATGGATTTGCACATAGCTATGGATGCGGACGAGTTCAGAGGCCGCATAAGGACTGCACTTCGTTCGCGCATGATAAGGCATTTGGACTTTGCCTACAACGAGACCATAGGCATCGATCCACTTGACTACATGCTTATGGAGGAGCCATACGAAGAAGAAAGGCTAGAGCTGTTCAAGAATGGGGTTTATGACGATGTGAAAGACATTTTGGGCGAAGTTACTCAAGAAGAGTTCTTCGCAGCCTTTTTGAAGAGACGCTTCGACTACACAGAAGCAATTGACGGCATGCTAGAGCTTGTAAAGGATTTAAAGGCTGTCGGCCACAAGATTGGCATAATCACTGACGGCATCAGCGAAGTTCAGCACAGAAAGGCGCAAACCCTTGGTCTTGACATACTTGTAGACTACGTCTTTGCTTCGGGCGACTTTGGTTATGGTAAACCCGATACGAAGTTTTTCTTCGGCGCTATGAAGGCGGCTGGCGTTAGAGCAGAGGAGTCCATCATGATAGGTAACAACATCGACTCAGACGTTTTCGGCGCACTCGCAAGCGGCATGAAGGCCATTTACTTCGGCGTGAAACCGAAAAATTACGCAGTTACATGGGCAAGTAGCGCGGATGAATTAAGAAAGATTTTATTATAGGCTGTGGTTTATTATGAAAATTGTTGACCATTATTCATATCCAGCGATTGTCACTTATTTTGATAACGGCTCTACTGAAACATATTTTCCTGACTTTGATATTTATACTGAAAGTGAAGATGACAAGGATCTGATGAAATACGCAAAGGAGCTACTTTCTGTACTTATAGAAGGGATTTTAGATGATGAAGAGTTTTTACCAGAGCCGAGCAAATTGCAAGATTTGACGCTTCAAGACAATGAAAGAACTATGCTTGTTGAAGTTTTTGTGCCAAGTGAAATTAATATAGAGAAGAATATTTCTGTTTATCCTTGTGTAGTAAGGCATGAAGATGGCGTTTATTATGCTAATTTTCCTGACTTTGATGCCTGTTTTACTGATGCTGAGAGCTTAGATGAACTTTTTGTAAACACAAAAGAAGTTTTAAATGGGCTAATAAATACTATTTATGATAATGATTTGAACGTGCCTATGCCAAGTGAGGCTGAGGATATAAAGCTAAAGAGCGGTGAGTTTTTAATTTTAGTAAAGGCTGATTTATCTAGTAATATGATTGAAAATGCTTATATAAAAAGTGATGAGAAGTATTATAATGAGCTTGTAAAAAGAGCTTCAGACATAAAAAAATAAATAGAGATAGCAAAAGGCGAGGGTTTTCCTCGCCTTTTTACTTACTCAAACAAATTTACTTACTCAAACAAATTTACTTACTCAAACAAATTTACTTACTTAATCAAATTTACTTACTTAATCAAAATCACTTACTCAATCAATTTTATTTACTTAATCAAAATCACTTCTCAAATCAATTTTACTTACTTAATCTTTTCTATTTCCCGGCCAAAGTCTCTCGCTATATACATACTCGTTTCGCCATTTTCTTCGCTTACTATAAATGGAAACTCGGCTATATTTGTGGCGGCGCCCCATGCTCCGTCCTTATTTACTGCAATTACTGAAAAATCGCGCGGCTCTTCGCCCTTCGCCCTAAGTTTTGCGTCTAAATCCATGACTGCCTTTGTAGCGGCGTCTTGAGGACTTAGGCCACCTGCCATTAAATTAACGATTGCATACGATAATGTTCCTTTAATTATGTCTTCGCCGACGCCTGTTGCAGCTGCGGCGCCTACTTCGCTGTCCGCATATAGACCGGGGCCCACAAGTGGCGAATCGCCCACGCGGCCCACTTTTTTCATAAAGAGACCCGAGGTCGATGTAGCTGCGATGCATCTTCCGTCCTCTGCAATGAGGCCGCAGACTGTATCGTGACCCTTGTAGACCTTTGGCTTCTTCGCCCTTTCTTCGAGCCAGCGCTTCTTCGCTTCATCTGTAAGCATCTCTTCTTCTTTAAAACCCATTTCTTTAGCGTGTTTCAGAGCGCCTTCGCCGACTAAAAAGTTATTGTATTCATTATCAATGAGGGTATAAGCGACTGAGACAGCGCTCCTCATATTTCTAAGGCCAGCAACCGCGCCAAAATGCAGATTGTCCCCGTTCATGATGGCTGCATCGCACTCAACTACGCCATCTTCATTCGGTAGGCCGCTGTAGCCGACCGAGTGAAAATCTTCGTTCAGCTCAACATCTTTTATTAAAGTAATCAAGGCCTCTTCAAGCGGCGCACCATCGAGTATCGCCTCACGTGCGAGCTTCGTGCCATTCAAAGCCATTTTCCAAGTTGCTATAATTGTCATAAGTCCTCCTAAAAATCAGAAAAATTAGTCTTGCGAAGCACCTTTTTGTCCTTCATCTCAACGATGCCCTTGCTAATAACTGTGTCAATGTCGTCATTATCGTCAAGCGCCATAAGGTCAAGTGAAAGCCCTTCCTTGATCTCGCCTGTGATATGGTCTATCTCAAGCGCTTTAGCTGCGTTTGTCGAGGCAAGTTTAATCATGTCTTTTAATTCATAGCCATAATTATGGCAAAGCGCCTTTATAGTGTCGAAAAGCTCTGTAATCTTTGCAGCGCCTATACCTAAGAGCTCTTTGTCCTCGGACCAGATAGGCACAGAGCCGTTTGAGTCGGACGAAAGCGTGATTTTATCGAATGGTGCGTTCTTTATCGCATAATCGATGGCGTCAAGACCATCATCCCCTGCAGTGAAATCAGCGTATCCACCCATGTTCATAAACTTAACAGCGTCGTCAACGATGTTTTTGCAATGTGTCGGCCTGAAGACTTTGATCGGGATCTCGTGTTTTTCAAGGACTGCGAAGACTTTTGAAAGGCCTTCCTTTCCCAATCCGCCCGTATGCATGTGTAATTCACCTACTTTGCCGGCGAAGAGGCCACCTAGGTAGCACTCGCTCGCGAGCCTTACGAGTTCGTCCTCCGTGATGTAACTTGCTCTGTGGTCTGAAATTGCTAGCTTACAGCCGATGATCTCACTTATGTAAGTGATGTCCTTTTTAACCGAGCCTGTTATGGTTTTAGAAGGATATTCGTAGGCGCCAGTCAGTGCAAAGGCTCTGACGTTGTACTCATTTAGCGCCTTTACCTTCGACACCAAATTTTCGACCGAACGAGTCGTGCTGTCAGTCCCAAGCAGGCCAACGAGCGTCGTCACCCCAGCCATAATTATGTCCTCATACTTTATCTCGGGAACGCGCGACGTCGGACCCATCTCTCCGCCGCCACCAGTCACGTGTACGTGGCCATCGATAAGCGATGGAAAAACTCTTTTTCCCTTTAAATCTATCTCTTCAATCCCATAATAATTTTCTATATTTTCCTTTATCATAGTGATATTGCCATCTAAAGACAAGATGTCTACACCATTTCCATTATAATTTGCGTTTTTAACAAGCAGCATAAATCCACCTCCACTAAATAAATCATAGCACAAAAGCATGACTATGACAATAGTTTTGGGTATAATAAACTAGGTGATTTTATGAAAAAGACAAATGCGATGCGCCTCGTTGAAGCGGCGGGCGTAGATTATGAGGAGTTTGAATACGATGCGAGCCTTGGAATCAGTGGGACTGACGTCGCTCGCACTCTTAATGAAGATGTGAATATGGTTTTCAAGACCCTAGTCACTGAGACGAATAAAGGGGAACATTTTGTTTTTATAGTGCCCGTGGCGATGGAGCTTGACCTAAAAAAGGCGGCGAAGGCGGCTGGCGCGAAGAAAGTTGATATGCTTAAGCAAAGGGATTTACTGCCACTCACAGGCTACGTGCACGGCGGCTGCTCACCCATTGGCATGAAGACGAAACTTAAGACATTTATCGACGTATCGGCGATGGATAAAGAATATATTTACGTGAGCGGAGGCAAAGTTGGTCTGCAAATAAAATTAAGTCCAGCAGATCTAATCGAGCTAACGGATGCGTGCTCCATTGACATAGTGAAGACGGCTGTGTTACAATAAGAATAATTGAGGTGATTTAATGAACGAAAAATTTTCTCTAGTAGAGAGCGGATTTATAGACGAAATAAGTTCAGCGTATAAGATTTTTACGCACAATAAGACTAAGGCAAGGGTCATCAAATTCGAAAATGACGACGACAACAAAGCCTTTATGATAGGATTTAGAACGATTCCAGAGAATTCAAAGGGCATAATGCACATAATTGAGCACGCGGTTTTGTCGGGCTCGAAGAAATACACAACGAAGGAGCCTTTCATGGACCTTGCAAAGTCATCACTTGCAACGTTTTTAAACGCGATGACTTTCCAAAACATGACAGTTTATCCGATTTCATCAAGAAATGCGAAGGACTTCTACAATTTGATGGACGTTTACCTAGATGCTGTCTTCAATCCGAGACTATTAACGGATAAAAGAGTCTTCCTTCAAGAAGGCACTAGACGCGAAATTTTTAACAAAGATGACGAAATTCAGTACCAAGGCGTTGTTTATAACGAGATGAAGGGCGCTATGTCCTCTTCCGAAGAGTTCATCTACCAAGCGATGCAAGAGGAGATGTATCCCGGTAATTATCCCGCTTTCAACTCAGGCGGCGACCCTTACGAGATCATCAAACTTACTTACGATGAGCTTCTTGACTACTACAAGAGGCACTACCACCCATCGAATTCCTTCACAGTTTTGTATGGCGATGGCGACGTAGACGAGGAATTAGAACATCTTGACGAGTTTTTGGGTGCTTACGAGTACAAGGAAATTCCGAACAAGATTGGCATGACTTTAGCGGAGGACAGTAAAAAATTTATCGAGCGCGCTTATCCAAACGATGTCTCCGACAAGCACAATTATGCATATAGCTTCATCACAGGCGATATTGACAACACTCGTGACAGCATTATGACAGAGTTTTTGAGTAAGTACCTAAGCTATTTCTCAAATTCGCCGCTTAAGAAGAAGATCCAAGAGATGGGCATTGCGAGTGATTTACTTAGTTACTCCAACTATGGCTATGGTAATGGTAATTTCACTGACATAAATATGATTTTAAAAGACGCAGATGGCGACAAGGCTGATATTTTCAAAGATGCTGTAGAAGAAGAGCTTGAGAATATCAAAGCTGGCCGCATCAATGGTGATATCTATGACTCAGCGCTTAATTTAATGGACTTTACCCTTAAAGAGTTTGCAAATACTGCAACAAAGGGCATTGCACTTGCGCTAAAAGCTGTGGCTATGTGGCTATTTGACAAGTCGCCACGGGCTGCCTTTGCGTATAATGCTACGCTTGAGGAGCTTAAGAAGGACCAAAGTGCTTTTATAAACTTCGTGAAAGAGGTTCATAAAGATCCTAAGCTAATTGATTTTTACCCAGTAAAGGATTTTTACAAGGATAGAGACGCTTCTGAGAGAAAGGCGCTTGATGAGTATAAGGCAAAGTTAAGAGATGATGAGCTAGATGCGCTAATTAAGGAAAATGAAGACCTTAAGGCTATGCAAGAGGCAGGAGACAGTAAAGAGGCGCTTGCTAGTATACCGACACTTAAGCTAAGCGATTTGCCACGCGATATTGAAAAGCTTCCGCTTGAGAAGATTTCTGACTCAGCTTATTATTCTAAGGAAGATAGCAAAATCTGCTACCTAAACCTATTCTTTGACATTTCTCACCTTGCCGAAGAGGACTACGTGAAAGTCGCTAATTTAGTTGATCTACTTGCAGACATCAAGACAGAGAAGTCATCGAGAGAAAAGCTTGAGACCGACATATTCAAAACTACTGGCGCGATAAATTTTGCTGCAAGCGTTGTGAAAAACTACAAGAACGGCAAATTGACTCCGTTTGTGCAATGCAGCGCGAAGTTTACTAAGGATAAGGCAGTTAGCGCGATGAAGCTTATTGACGAGATCATCAAGTACTCCGACCCGAGCGACGAAAAAGTACTTAAGATGAACGTTTTGGAAAGCGTTTCAGACTTTGATAACAACGTACTAAACATCGCCCCAGCCATCGCTATGGATGTAGCTAAGGCGCAAAGCCTTGAAAAAGAGAGACTTACGCTAAAACTTCATGGCATAGAAAAGTTTATTCACCTTAAAGAATTGAAGGCAAACTTCGATGAGCTTAAGGACGAAGAGATAAAAGACTATGAAAGACTAATGAAGACTATGTTTAGAAAAGATGGTTTTATCTCCCACTATTCTTTTGAAGGAAGAATAGCTGAGCTAGATAAGGCTATAGCTGAACTTGAAGCTTCACTTGAGAGCGTAGTGGCTCCAGCCATAAACGTAGAAAAGAAAAGAGAAAAGAAAAATACTAAGTTTATCGTTTCATCAAAGGTCTACTTCAATGGTATGGCGACTGACCTAGATAGTGATAACGACGGCGATGTAGAAGTTTTAAGACAAATACTGTCGAACGACTACCTACACACAGAGATCCGTGCTAAGGGCGGTGCATACGGCGATGGCTTAAACTCTGGGCTTGACTACCTTGCAGAGTTTACCTTTAGAGATCCGCACGTTGCGAGAAGCTTAGGCGTTATGAGGAAGTCCGCCGAGTTCTTGGAGGGCTGCGAGCTTGATAGTGACGAGCTTGAGAGAAGGAAGATCGCTTCGACACTTAAGTACAATAAAGCGTACGGCAAGGGACAAAAGGGCAAACTTGCCTTCGTGAGAATGCTTCAAGGCATGACAGAAGAAGACGATTTGAAGGCTTATAGAGAGATTTTGGATACAGATTTGGAAAAATTGAAGGAAAAGTACGTGGATAAATTGAAGAGACTTGAAGATGCTCCGGTGGCGGTTATTGGACCTGAGTCGGATGATAATATAGAGTATGACGAAGTGATTGATATTAGATAGGATTTCGCGTTAGAATTGCGCCTAAGGCTTGCGCACTCGCTTCCTTCCTCCAACGTACGCATTTGTACGATGTCGGTCGGTCGCTCGTTATGCTTCGCCTTATCCATCATAGCGCAAAGGTTCTAGTACATTTTAATGTACTAGGTTCTTCTTCTATTCGCAAAATCAGTATAGCGGTTTTAAATATTCTCAAAGTAATAAACAAAACTTAAAGAGAGCTGCGGCTCTCTTTTTTTCTTAATTATATTAACGAACTTGTAAAGCTCAAGGGCAAGTTTGAATGCGAAAGAGCTTGCCAATAGGCCGTGATTGTGCTATAATCATAATATCAAGGGAGGTCTTACTATTAGCATCAAGAAAAAGTTTTTCTCCTACATGATACCTTCGCTGTCGGCGATGATCATCTTCAGCCTATATTCAATGGTTGACGGCTTCTTCGTGAGCAAGTTCGTCGGCGTCGATGCCCTAAGTGCAGTCAATCTTTCAATGCCCTTCGTAAACATCGTTTTTGCGCTTGGGATAATAGCTGCAGTCGGCTCGCAGACTATGTGCGGAGTATTTATCGGCAGAAAAAACTATATGAAGGCTAATAAAATTTTTAGCTTCAACATAAAAACTGTAACAATATTTTCATTGCTACTAACAGCACTATTCTACTTTAATCTAGATAGGATAGCGAGCCTTTTGGGTGCAAGCGGTGATCTAAAGCCGCTAGTTTTGGAATACATAGGTAAAATCGTGTATTTTGTGCCATTCTTAATGATTTCGTATAACTTCGAAGTCTTGGTCAAGGTCGATGGCTTTCCGCGCTTGGCGGTCGTAACAGTTATCACATGCGGCTTAAGTAACGTAATTTTGGACTACGTCTTCGTCGGACTCATGGGTATGGGCCTCGCAGGTGCAGCAATTGCAACGGGTATATCGCAAGTCATCTCGACCGTGGTCTACTTAATTCACTTCACCATCGGCAAGTCGAATCTTGAGTTCACCCATGTAAAATTCTCGCTTGAAACGCTTAAATCCATCTTCACGCTTGGTGTTGGCGATTTCGTTTCAGAGGTCGGCATCGCGATGATAGTACTGTTCTACAATTTATTCATAATCAGGTTTTTGGGCGAAAAATCCATTGCCACTTTCTCAGTTATTAGCTACGTCAATCAGCTTGCCCTCACTTGTTTTGCGGGCATAACGCAAGGCACACAGCCGCTTCTAAGCTATTACTATGGTAAAAAGGATTACGATAGCCTCAAAAAGCTTTATAGGATGGCGACTGCGGCGATATTTGTGACGGGACTAGTCTTTTTAACGGCCTCACAGCTATTGCCAGAGAAAATATTTAGAATATTTTTGGACGTAGACGCAGAGACTATGGCCTACTCAGTAGAATCGCTTCGTAAATTCTCGATATCCTTTATGATTACAGGCTTCAACGTACTCATAGCAGCCGTTTGCGTGTCATTCTTAAAGCCGAAGTACTCCGTTATAATCAACGTTTTGAGAAGCTTCGTGACCATATACTTGGCGCTTTTCGTTTTGACAATGATCGAGCCAAAGCTAATATGGTTCGCATCGGCACTGTCAGAGGGCGTGACACTGATTTTTGCATACTATTTCTATAGGAAGCTGAGCCGCGAAAATCAAGAGAAGTACGAATAATTTCTTGTTCGTGCGAAGCACCAAGGTTCTCGGGACCCATCCAAAGCTTTAGCTTTGATGATGGGTGAGGTTCTTCAAATTGCGCCTGAAACTCATTCGCTTTTAGCCAATGCTCGAGTACTCGTGTACAGTTAAGTCCATGCACCAAGAGAGCAAGCGAAGCGAAGCTCGATTGGATATGCATGCCTTATGCCAGAGTTTACAAAGGTATGGAGCGTAGTGAACATAGCTTTGATTAAACTTACGGCCAAGCTTGCCTCGTCAGTCCACATCGCCCAATCATCACATTTTATCTAAGAAATAAATATTGTTTATGAACAAGATAAACGATAAGGTATTGCGCCTTATCGTTTTCTTCTATTATATATAACTCATGTCACTTATTTATCTAAAAATCTTAATCTTGAAAAATGAAAGATAGGATTTATTCACCAACACCTCAATTGAAGAACCTCGTACACTAAAGTGTCCGAGAATCTTTGCGCTATGCAGAGCGATTTGATGAGATTGGCGTTGTACAGAATTTTTTGGAGCGAGTCGTATGAATATACGTCGCAGCGACAAAAGAATTCGAAACTAGCCAAGATCGCAAATCGAATGCAAAAGTGAAAACTTAAGGAATTCTTAAGGGATAATTAAGAAAAACTTAAGAGTTACTTAAGAAATAATTAAGATTTGTGTATTATAATAAGACCATAAAGATAACAAAGGAGTGAAAACTATGAACGAAATTTTAAAAGTAAATTCTGTAAGCAAGGTTTACGGCTCTTTCTACGCACTAAAGGATGTCAACATGACCGTAAACGAAGGTGAGATCTATGGTCTTGTCGGCAAGAACGGCGCTGGTAAATCTACTTTACTGAAAATCATAACTGGCCTTAGCTACGCAACAAGTGGCTCAATCGAGCTTCTTGGCGATGCGGGCGCAAATATTAACATAGCGAGGAGAAGGACAGGCGCTTTAATCAACAGGCCTTACTTCATTCCAACGCTTAGTGCAAGGGACAATCTTGAGTACATCGCGATCAACAGGGACATCAAGGACAGAAAGAAGAAGGTTAGCGAAACTTTGGAGCTTATAGGCCTTGAAAATACTAAGAACAAAAAGGCGAAGAACTTCTCACTAGGTATGCAACAAAGGCTTGCCATCGGTATAGCTCTTATCGATGATCCGGTATTTCTAATTCTAGACGAACCGATCAATGGTCTTGACCCTATCGGTATCAAGGAAATCAGAGACCTTATCAAGCTTGTTAATCAAGAGAAAAAGACTACTGTCATGATCTCGAGCCACATCTTGAGCGAGCTTAACATGGTTGCTACTAAGTACGGCTTCATTGACAATGGCAGACTGATCCAAGAGATTACTAAGGATGATCTTGATGAAAAGCTTAAATCGTCGACAAAGATCAAGGTTGACGACGCTGCCAAGGCTACTATAGTTTTGGAAGAGGACATGAAGCTTCACAATTACAAGGTTTTAGCTGATAATGTCATTGCAATCTATGATAATGTTAATAGCAGCGCCATATTCAAGGCCTTCCAAGCAGCAGATGTTGAAATCATCGAGATAAATCAAGCTAAGGAAGAGTTTGAATCATATTTCTTAAGCTTAGTAGGAGGTAGAAGAGATGTTTAATTTTATGAAAGCAGAATTTTTTAGAATAAGTAAAAGAAAGTACAATGTAGGTCTATACATCTTCGGTTTTGTGATGTGTGCCCTTGTTTTATACATCTTTTCAGGGCTTAAAAGGAGGGGCTTTGCAGGCTGGGAAGTGGACCGTGACCTATCGATGATGTTCTTCACTTTAGGCCAAATATTATCCTTAGCATCTATACTAATTCCTCTAATGGTGAATTTAACAGCGCTTGAACCATACGCATCAGGCGCCATCAATAACAACCTAGCACTTGGCCAATCAAGGATGAAAATTTATCTAGCAAACGCAATTATTTCCTTACTATATATCTTAGTTTACATGATCATCATGTGCACTATACTTATAGCAGGTGGCGCAATTATAGCACCTCTCACAACTACACCATTTGCAGATTTAATGAAGAACTTCCTTATAGGCTTTGCATATCTATTACCATGTATATGGTTTTACGTGTCCTTAGTCTTGTTCTTCCAAATACTTACAAGACACAGATCGTCAGCCATCGCCATCTCTTACGTCGCTATGGCTATCTTCCAACCAGTACTTTATATAATTATAAATAAGTTTAGATGGGATGTAAGCTTAATATTCTTAGCACCATCAAGAATTGTTCAATCAATAACTGGAATGATGGGTAGCTACGGACTTGACTTTTTGCGTGGTAGTAAATACACAGATTGGTTTTTTAACGTTAACAATATGCTTTATATCATGCTTGGCTGGATAGCTCTTGTTTGGGCTGGCATCTACTTTGTAGGTAGAAAAAGAGAATTTTAATGAAGAGGATATTTCCTGCCATAATTATAGCAGCGGCGCTAATTTTTTTAGTAGCCGCTCTTGGTTTAGATTTGATGACTGTTTTTATTGTGCTTTTAGCTCTTGTGGCATATCTTTCTTACACCATATACCTATCAAGAAAAGAGCTTAAAGAGTTTCGTGAAAACCTTGAGGACAAGGAAGCAAGCGAGATTAAGGTCGCTTTGCAAAGCTATTCTTACACGGGTGAATTGAATGAGATATGTAAGATAATCGAAGATATCATTGACTCCAAGAACACCATGGGCCAAAAGTACAACGCCTCGATCGAGAACCAAAACCTGATGATTACGAACATCTCGCACGATTTTAGAACGCCGCTTACGTCCATCATGGGCTACATCGATGTTTACGAGAGGACTAGGGACGAGAAGTACCTTGAGATAATCAAGAAGAAGGCCGAGGAGCTAAAGGAACTCATCGACGGTTTTTATGATTTTTCAAGGCTTGTGTCGAAGTCCTACAAGATTGACAAGAGGGTCTTTAATCTCGATGACTTTATCAAGGAAGAGATAGTGAACTACTACGACTACTACATCGCCAAAGGGCAAATGATTGACGTAGAGCTTGATAGAGTGAGATGCTTCCAAGACGAGAAGAACCTTAAGATAGTTGTCGATAATTTGATTTCAAATATGATGAAGTACTCCGAAGGCGGCGACAAGATTGAGCTAAAGCTGAAAGATGGCTACTTCGAGCTGAAATTCTCTAATCTCGCTCAGATTGAAACGGATGACAATATAGATAGAGTTTTCGAAAGGAACTACACTATAGATAAGTCGAAGAATGATGCGTCGAGCGGATTGGGATTAAATATAGTCGAGAATTTATGTGAATTGATGGGGCTGAATGTATCGGTTGAGTATAAAGATGATGTTTTTACGATTACAATTACAGGCAAGGCTCTTAACAAATAAGTTTTAATTTAAAATCACTTAGTTTAATCCATCGTCCCTGAAGAAGAACTTGATATTGCGAAGAAAAGAAAATTTGATTAATATAAAAAGATTTAATATTAGCGAATAAACAAAATTGACTAAAAAACTAAAAAATAAATTCATAATAAACCCATTGAAGCGATTGAATTAATAAACAATCGCTTCTTTGTTTTGCAAATTTTTTACTATTTTTATGTGCAAAATAAAAAATATGTTTATATTTTCATTTACTGGGTATAAATAAGTCAGAGATAGTCAAAGGAAGTGATATTATGGAGTATAAAGATTATTATAAGATATTAGGTGTCGACAAAAAGGCCTCTGATGCTGAGATTAAGAAGGCTTTTAGGACGCTTGCCAAAAAGTACCACCCTGATTTGCATCAAGGTGACAAGGCGAACGAAGAAAAATTTAAGGAAATAAATGAGGCTTACGAGGTTCTTTCTGACAAAGACAAGAGACAAAAGTACGACGCTTTCGGCTCGAACTACGACTTTAGAGGCGGCCAAAATTTTAACCCGAACGATTTTGGTTTTGGTGGCTTTGGCGGCGCTAATGGTAATGGCGGCACTTATTACAGATACGAAACAAACGGCTCTGGTGGCGACTTCTCTGACTTCTTCAACATGTTTTTCGGCGGAAATGACATGGGTAATATGGGTAATGGCAGAGCAAAACGCTCATCTGGCTTTAATATAAATGACTTATTTAGAGGTAAGGCAAAAAAAGAGAGACAAAGATACAATACTGAGCTATATATCACGCTTGATGAAGCTTATCATGGTTCAAAAAGGTCAGTCTCTTTAAATATTGACGGCAAAAACATTAACATAAATTTAAATATACCAAAGGGTATTACAGCTGGCAAGTCCATAAAAGTGGCGGGCGAAAAATGGGGCGTAAGTGGCGACATCTATTTCAAAATTCAATTCTTGAAGGACAAACGCTACGAGCTTGACGGCCTAGACATCAAAACTAGCGCCAGCGTCTACCCTTGGGGCGCGTATTTCGGCTGCGAAAGAGTGGTCGAAGTCTTTGACAAGAAGATCAAGATTAAGGTGCCAAAGGGCTACGACGTAAGCAAGCTTATGAGGATCAAGGGCAAGGGCTTTACTGATATGAAGGGCGCAACAGGCGACTTATATATCAGATTTAACATGGTAAACCCAAAACTTGACGAAACAAGCGAAAAACTATACAAAGAATTAGAAGAAAAATATAAATAAATATAATAGAAGGTGATATTATGAACATGGATAAATTAACGAAAAAAACAATTGAGGCGATAAATAATTCGAACGAGGCTGCAAGGTCCTTGGGTAATCCTGAGATAAGGCCTGCGCACCTACTAAAGGCACTACTTGAGGACAAGGAAGGCCTGATCAGAACTACGATTGAGGCGATGGGAGTAAATGTGGACGGCATGCTTATGGATGCCCAAGGAATCATTAACAAGTTCCCTAAGCAAAGCGGCGCAAATATCTACACATCGGCAGAATATAACAAAGTTTTGGAACTAGCAGAAAATGAGATGAAAAACTTCCAAGATGAGTACCTAAGCGTTGAACATCTATTCTTAGGTATTATGGAAGTGAAAAATGCGAACATCGATGCCATTTTCAAGAAATACAATATAACGAGAGCGTCATTCTTAGATACTTTGAAGGGCTTTCGTGGAAATCAAAATGTAACGAGTGATAACCCTGAAATGCGTTATCAAGCGCTTGAAAAATACGGCAGAGACCTTGTAGAATACGCAAGGAAGGGCAATATGGACCCAATTATAGGCCGTGACGACGAGATCAGAAACGTTCTTATGATTCTTTCGAGAAGAACAAAGAACAATCCGTGCTTAATCGGTGACCCAGGTGTTGGTAAGACAGCCATAGTCGAAGGTCTAGCGCAAAGGATAGTTAAGGGCGACGTGCCAGAAAACTTAAAGGACAAGACTATTTTCGAGCTTGACATGGGCGCGCTAATCGCTGGAGCTAAGTACAGAGGCGAGTTTGAAGAGAGATTAAAGGCAGTTTTAAAAGAAGTCGAAAAATCTGAAGGAAGGATTATATTATTCATCGATGAAATTCACAACATCGTCGGCGCTGGCAGAACTGAAGGCTCTATGGATGCTGGAAACCTTCTAAAACCACTACTTGCAAGAGGCGTCTTGAGAACCATCGGCGCGACAACCATTGACGAATACAGAAAATACATCGAAAAAGATAAGGCACTTGAAAGAAGATTCCAAAAAGTTATGGTCACTGAACCATCTGTTGAAGACACTATCAGTATCTTAAGAGGTTTAAAGGAAAAGTACGAGGTTTATCACGGAATCAGAATTTCTGACCCCGCTGTTATAGCTGCCGCAGTGCTTTCAGATAGATACATCACCGACAGATATTTACCAGACAAGGCAATAGACCTAATGGATGAAGCCTCGGCGATGATTAGAACTGAGATTGACTCGATGCCAGAGGAGCTTGACTCGAAGAGAAGGCTAATTATGCAGCTTGAGATCGAGAGAGAGGCGCTTAAGAAAGAGGACGACGAGCGCAGCATGAAGAGACTTGAAGAGCTTAACAAGGATTTGCAAGAGCTTCAAGAGGAATACGACGTCAGTCTAAAGAAATGGCAAGAGGAAAAAGACAGGATAGAGGACGTTAAAGAGCTTAAGAAAAAGATAGATGAGACAAAATACGAGATAGAAAAGGCTCAAAGAGAATACAATTTGGAAAAGCTTTCCGAGCTAAAATATGGTACGCTTGCAAAACTTGAGGCAGAACTTAAGGAAAAGAACGAAAATGTCAATGAAAAGCAAAAGTATCTAAAGCTTGAAGTTACTGAGAACGAGATCAGAGACGTTGTATCGAAATGGACTGGTATACCTGTTTCTAAGCTTGAAGAGAGCGAAAAGGAAAAGCTACTAAAACTTGATGAGATACTTCATCAAAGAGTAGTTGGTCAAGACGAGGCGATAGAAGCTGTATCAAACGCCATCATCAGAAACAGAGCGGGACTATCAGATCCGAACAGACCTATCGGCTCCTTTATATTCTTGGGACCAACTGGTGTAGGTAAGACAGAATTAACAAAGGCCTTGACAGAAGATTTATTCGACGATGAAAAGAATATGATTAGAATTGATATGAGTGAGTACATGGAAAAATTCGCTGTATCTAGGCTAATAGGCGCACCTCCAGGATACGTCGGCTACGAAGAAGGCGGCGAACTTACTGAAAAAGTAAGAAGAAAACCATATTCAGTAGTATTATTCGACGAGATAGAAAAGGCTCACCCAGATGTATTCAATATACTACTTCAAGTCTTGGACGATGGTAGGTTAACTGACAATCAAGGAAGAACAGTCGATTTCAAGAACACCATCATCATCATGACAAGCAACATCGGTTCGCCAGACATACTTGAAGGCATTAGCGAAGACGGCAAGATTACAGACGAGACAAGAGAAAAGGTAAATGAAGAAATGAAGGCCGCATTCAGACCAGAATTTTTAAACAGAATCGATGAAATCGTTATGTTTAAGCCACTTATAAAGGACGAAATTTTCGAAATCATAGAAAAAGAAGTTGACAAGATCAGAGTAAAACTCGAAGCAAGATCCATCACATTAAAGATGACAGAAGCTTTGAAGGAGTACATCCTTAAAGAAAGCTACTCATCAGCCTTT
Organism: Fenollaria sp. C0166D3; assembly: GCF_056590255.1. Lineage (NCBI taxonomy): Bacteria > Bacillati > Bacillota > Clostridia > Eubacteriales > Fenollaria > Fenollaria sp. C0166D3. The sequence goes on along the minus strand of NZ_JBWPVU010000008.1, from coordinate 89,157 downwards.
GGCGCAAGACCAGTTAAGAGATACATTCAAAGAACAGTTGAGACAAAGCTTTCTAGAATGATTATAGCTGGAGAAATTGCTGATAGTGATGCGATCACTATGGACTACGACGGCAAAGAGCTTACAGTAAAGAAAAATTAATATCAGAGCTAATAGCATAAGAAAAAGAGCTTGTACATGGGGTACAGGCTCTTTTTGTGTTTACTTGCTTTCATATTTTAAAAATCTCTTAGAAAGATACAAGGATATTAAGATTTCCACCGCTGCAAAAACAGCTAATAAGCTTAAATCGTGAAGATTTATAAATCTTAAGTTGTTTGACTCAATCGCCAAAAAGCTTAGTCCAACTATTTTGAGTGCCCTATACGCAGTTCCCAAACCAAGTATAGTAAATATGCTAGATAGAAGCACTATGATGCCGAAGGACTTTATCCTTATGGCAAGTGCGCTGAATATGGCGATTATTGGAAGTGAAAATATTATGCTCATCATTATATAGTAAAAATATATGCTAAAGTTTATACTAGAGAAATTTGCTATAAATTTTCCTCCTATATAAAATAAGAAGAAAAAATATATTTGGCATAAACTTACTATGATGAAGGCTAAAATCGTCTTTGCTAATACAAAGGACATATTCTTTTTTGGACTCAGTCTTATGAATTTAAGTCCCGCCTTGTGCTCAACTGACCACAAACTTGCTACAACGATTGCAATTAAAGGTATATAGAAGAAGGAGAAGTAGAATAAACTTACTTGAGCCCACAGACTTTGCCACTCGTGCGTTAGTGAAGCCTTGTTACCCATGTAGTTTATAAGCCCAAAGGCGTTAGCTAATAAGGGTATTATGAGACTTACTAGCAAAATATTTATAAATTTTATCTTTTTTAATTCTAATTTTAACATTTTTCCTCCTAGTCCTTCCATAAATTATATGATTTCATTGTCTTAAGATAAATTATCGTAAGCACTAAAAATACAAAGGCAATGATTATGGTGTAGAAATTTATTGGGTTTAGCACTTGAACGAAGTTTTCGTTTTCTATCACATAAGAAACATTCAAAAGAGATGCCATCCAAGCAAATGGGTTGATAAATGAAAGCGCTTTAGATGTTAGCATGGTGATGATACCTGTAAGACCGCCTATGATTGAGATAAATGAAAGGGTGTATACTTTTTTCGATTTCATCTCCACTATCATGAATAATCCCAAGAAAAATAAATTTATTATCAGTGCTGATAAGTTTACCAGTAGAAATCTTAGGAGCATTTCGTTGTTCATGTTGAAGTTTACTGATTTTCTTGCGAGTAAGATAAAGAATAGAGCTTCAAGTGCTTGCAGTATAATTAATTTTAACGATAAATTTTTAAATTTATTTATAAGTATATGGTTAACTTTCTCTCCGAGCATAATTTGAATTTTCCACATATTATTTTTTTCTTCAATCTCTATAACTTTTTTCACAAGGGACGAGATCAGTATTGGGTTTATCAGTAGTGATATAAATAAATAAGTGTCTAGGATGTAGGCAAGTGGATAGGCACCTTCTGCAAACGATTTCGAGTGGCTAACGCCTGCTACCATCAGCATTTGAGCGATAAAAACTACTATTATTAAGAAATTTATTCCAAGTCTTTTATATTTTTTCCTCTCTAAATTTTTCATCTTAAGACCTGCTTTCTTCAATAAATAGCTTTTCTAGACTTTCTTTTTCTTCCTCTATCCTGTATATATCAACTTTTCCTGTTAAAAAATTAACTATATCTGCAATATCTTGGTTAGATTTTTTACCCAAAATTATCTTTTTCTCACTTATGCAGTCTATGTCAAGGTCTAAAAGTTCTCTAGTCTTGTCATTATCAGAAGTAATCATTGATATATATGGCGGATGAAGCCTTCTGTATTCGTCCAAACTGCCATTGTAAGTCAAGTTACCCTCTTTAAGTATACCTATGTGAGTGGAAATTTTTTCGATTTCATCAAGTATGTGCGAAGAGATAAGTATGCTGGTAGATGTATTTTTCACGATGTTTTTAAATAAATTTCTCATCTCCTCAATCCCTTGAGGGTCTAGGCCGTTGATTGGCTCGTCTAATATTAATAGTTTTGGGCTGCCCATCAATGCCATGGCTATGCCGAGCCTTTGCTTCATGCCTAGGGAGTAGTTCCTAGCCTTTTTCTTACCTACATTGTTAAGGCCTACTAGATCTAAAGTTTTATTGATGCTCTCTTTTTTAATTCCTTTTAGGCTTGCGACTATCTCAAGGTTTTCGTAGCCACTTAGGTGCTCGTAAAATGATGGATTTTCAATAAGAGCGCCAAGATTTTTATTAAAATCCTTTTGGTTTTTGGCGTTTACCTCTTGGCCGAAGACTTTAACTGTGCCAGCGTCTTTTTTCACAAGACCAAGTACAATCTTCATAAGAGTTGACTTGCCGGCGCCATTCTTACCGATAAGGCCATAGATAGAGCCTTCTTCGATTTCCAAAGAATCAATGTCTAGGACCAATTTTTTGTTGTAAGATTTTTTTAAATTTTTTACTTCAAGTATTTTTTTCATAATCATTCCTCCTAAAATCATAATAGCACGCATAGATAAATATAAAGTTTACACAAGCTCACTTTTAGATAACAAATTCAAATAAAGCTAAATATATTAAAAAAATGTTGTATAATAATCTTAATGAGGTGGGGCAATGGATTTTAGAAGTAATTTTAGTATATTGTTAGTCGATGATGAAAAAAGTTTATTAGAAAATTTATATAATTTTTTGAAAGATAAAGGCTTTAAAGAGGTTTATACTGCCAAAAACTTGAAGGAGTCCAGATTTAAATTAGAAAATTATAAAATCGATTTGGTGGTTTTAGACTTAATGCTTCCAGACGGCAGTGGCTTTGATTTATTAAAGGAGATAAGAAACACGTCTAATTTAGCGGTTATCATACTTTCAGCGCTTGATGGCATAGACGACAGAAGAGAAGGCTTTGAGAATAAGGCGGACGACTACCTTGTTAAGCCTTTCTTCCCAGATGAACTGCTTTGGAGGATAGACGCAGTTTTAAGAAGAATTAAAAAAATTAAAAGCGACGAGAAAATAAATTTAGGCAAGGTTATCTTTGATAAATCGAGAGGCATACTTGAAAAGGGCGGCGAAGAAATTCCCTTAACAGCAAAGCAATTTAAAATTTTGGATTATTTATCCCAGAATATAAATACAATAGTTTCAATTGACCGAATTTTAGATAATATTTGGGAAGACTCTTATGGTTACGAAAACACCTTGATAACGCATATATACAGGCTCAGAGAAAAGCTTGAGGATGATCCAAGAAATCCCAAGATTTTGATTACAATAAAGGGTCTTGGCTACAAACTAATTAAAGAGGATTAAAATGTTTAATTATATATTAAAAAGATTTAAAAAAATTGTCATCAGAATACTAAGTTTATTGTTTTTTCTATTATTACTACTTATGATATTTTTATACTTAAACTATAGATTAAATAATAAATATCCAAACCCTAATTATATTTACTCCTATGTGAATGAAAATAAAACGGACACTTATCTAAACGAGAAAAATACAGCGTTTTTACAAGAAAAAGATATCTGGTCTATAAGACTTGACAAAGAGGGAAATCTTATAGAGAGCTTTAATAAGCCAAAAGAGCTTAAGAACAAGTTTGATATAAGAGATGTGGCGAGATTTACGAGATACTACTTAGCTGATTACCCTGTATTTACCTACGTTTTAGACGATGGCATAATTGTCTTTGCCTATCCGAAGCACTCCTTGGACAAATTGCCTTCGAACTACTATAGTTACAGCAAATTTATTTTCAATATAATACTTGTTTTGGCATTTTTAATTTTATTCTTATTATTTGTCTATGTATTTTATAAGATAGATATTAAAAATATCCTTAAAAATATACTCCCACTGCAAAGAGCCATAGATAAGCTGTATGAGGATGACTACGAAAAGCTTGATGAATACGGCGACTTGAAAGATTTGGCGAAAACTATAAACGAGGCAAATGAAAAATACAGGGAGCTAAAAAAGTCCCAAAGCAAGTGGATTAGAGGCGTGAGCCACGATGTGAGGACGCCGCTTGCGAAAATTTCGTGGGAAGTAAACAAAGAAAATCCAGATAAAAAACTTATACAGGACGAGGTTTTGAAAATTTCAAACATCTTAGAGGGGCTAAACCTTACTATATCGCTCTCTAGCATTGATAAAGAGAATTTTACTAGTGAAAACCCATTAAAAATAATCAGAAAACTTATAGTTGATAAACTAAATGAAAATCCAGAGCGAGAAATTATTTTCGAAAATAATATAAAAACAGATACGAAAATTAGGATGGATGAGAATTTATTTTACAGAATGCTTGAAAATATCTTGAAAAATGCACTTACTTATACAGCTGGCAAAATTAAAGTTACGCTTGGAGAGGACGATGATGTGATAAATATCACCATATCGGACGAAGGCGGTGGCGTAAGTGAAGATATTATCAAGAGAATTAATGAAGAAGATTTGACAAATATTACAAAACATGGCTTAGGTTTATTCATTTCTAAGCAAATAGCTGAGCTACACGATGCGAAATTTATTATAAAAAATAAAAACTCAGGTCTGGAAGTATCATTTATCTTTGATAAATAAAGTGAATAAAAAAGAAAAAGAGCTTGTACAAAAAACGTACAGGCTCTTTTTTGAAGGAGATATTTCAAAATGAAAAAAATATTTTCATCGTATTAACTTAGTTTTTCCTTTGAACTTTCTTAAGGCTCCTAAGTAGAAAATATAAGGCTGCTAGGCCAAGTATAAGTCCTAAGGCTTTCAAAATTAAATAATCATCCATATTGTAAACCTCCTTAAGCTCGTTAAGAATCACTTGAATGTGATAAATCGTTCAATTATATATACCCATTTGCATGGAGATATAACAGTTTTATTAAATATTTATGCAAATATTGACAAAAATGTGAAAATGTAATACAATGTAATAAATAAAGGAGGAAGAGCTATGACTATATCTGTTAGACTAAGTGAAAAAGATGCAAAACTATTCAAAACTTATGCCGATATCAATGGTATAAGCATGTCTGAACTCATCAGAAGCTCGGTTTTGGAACGCATCGAGGACGAATACGATATCAAAATTTACGAAGAAGCGATGAAAGAATATTTATCAGATCCAAAGACTTATTCTATGGATGAAGTAGAGAAAGAGCTGGGACTTTGATGCGATATAAACTTTTATTTTCAAAGAGGGCGCTTAAGGAGCTTAAAAAGATGGATAAGGCTGTGAGCGCACTGATATTTGCATGGCTTAAGAAAAATATTGACGGAGCGGTGGACCCAAGAGCTTTTGGAAAGGCGCTTAAAGGTGACAAGAAAGAGATGTGGCGCTACAGGATAGGCGATTACCGCGTTCTAGTGAATATTGAGGATGAGAACCTCACCATAATCGCGATTGAAATTGGCCACAGAAGAGATATTTATAAATAAATCCATCCATTTCCTTGACAAAATAAAGTGGATGTGCTACAATCATCATTGTAATAATTAATATTTATCACTAGGGGAGCCATTGGCTGAGAGATTTATCGACCCTTACGACCTGATCTGGTTAGTACCAGCGTAGGCAAGTGCGAGCAAACTCCTAGTGATCATTCATTAGGGGGTTTTTTATGAAAAAATTTGATACGAAAGTATTAACAGAAGCAGCAGTTATGATTGCCTTGTCAATAGTACTTGGCAGATTCAAGATCTTTGAAATGCCTCAAGGCGGCTCAATCACTCTTGGACAAATGATTCCTTTATTGTTTTTCGCAATAAGACATGGCGCTGGACTTGGAATGATAGTTGGAGCTGTTTACGGCGTTTTAGACATGCTACTAGGCGGCTACATCTACACACCTATCCAAGCTATACTTGACTATCCACTAGCATTTGCCCTACTTGGACTTGCAGGATGCTTCACTAGACAAATAGTTAAGGAAGGAAAATCATTCTACGTACCAATCGCTGTTATAGTCGCAGTTCTAGGTAGATTCATTTGCCACGTATTATCAGGCTATATCTTCTTCGCAGAATATGCAGAAGGATCAGGCCACGGTCCACTTATGTACTCAGTTATTTATAATGGTACTTTCTTGGGAGTGGAAGCGGTTATTGCTTTTGTAATTATACTTATATTATCGAAGAATGTTCTTCTTTATGGACTAGACAAGAGCAGATAGGCTTTATTGAATTAAAATAATTTTATTCGCAAAAATTAAAATTATATATCTTTTGCATTGGCTATTGTGGGTGGTATGCTCGCAATAGCTTTTTCTTTTTTGATTTTTGATTTTGTGTTTAAGAAGAACCTCGTCCATACGGACGAGAACCTTGGTGCTTTGCACTCGCGCCCGTAGAAGCTTTTTGAGTTCTTAAGACAATTCTTATAATTTAAACTTGTAAAGAAAAATCCCCCTCTACTAGTCCTAAGACAAATTTGTATGTCTTGAGTAAGTAAATATTAATAATCTTAGGTTCTCCTTCACTAGTCCTAGGACAAAAATCGTGCTTTTAATTAGAAAAAGACGGAAATATATCCGTCTTTTGAAATTTGTAATGATTAAATTGTAAAATGTGATATAATGATATATAGGATGATTACAAATACAATATCACACACAACGGCTTAGTCTTATTAGATGAGAAGTTAGTGTGGAATTTGTAGGTATTTTAAATGTGATATATCGGATATATTGGAGTATAGAATTGAAAATACTAATGATTGAAGATGACAGCACAATTGCCTTTGCTGTTAAAACTTACTTAAACAAACATAATATTGAAACTATTATTTATAACAATCTTTCTCAGACAGAGAATCTTAATTTTAATGATTTTAACTTAGTTCTACTTGATGCTAATCTTCCAGATGGTTCAGGCTTTAATTTTTTAAAGTGGCTGAGAGAATTTTCTGACCTTCCTGTAATAATGCTTACTGTAAAAGACGAAGACGAGTATGTAATAAAAGGTCTTTCCCAAGGAGCAGATGATTATATTACAAAACCTTTTTCTCTTCCTGTCCTAAAGGCGAGAATAGACAATGTGTTTAGTAGAAAAATAAAAAAGGTTGACGAACTGACTTTTGAAAATTTATCTTTAGATCTCATATCAAAACAAGCTTCGATAGATGGAAAAGATTTAGACCTTAACTTAAAAGAGTTTGCTGTTTTAGAAATGTTTTTAGAAAATCAAAATATAAATCTACTAAGAGAGCGAATTTTAGATTATGTTTGGGGTTATGATTTTTATGAAGTAAATGACAATACACTAACTGTCACCATAAAAAGACTCAGATCTAAACTTGGAGATTACGGTAACCATATAAAAACTCTTAGAGGCATAGGATATAGGTGGGACAATGAATAAAAACAAAAATATTTTACTTGTCTTAATTTTAAATTTACTAATGTCTTTGTTTGTAATTTATCTCAATCCAAGATTTGATATTCTAACACTTATTGGCTTTCTAGCTATAAATATAATTCTGTTTATAGTTATTAGAAAATTTGAAAAGAAAAAAGAAAAGAATCTTGAAGCTAAGATTAATAATATATTTAGCCTCCTACATTCACTTGATATAAACTCTGATAATTACGAAATTATTGACGACGAATTTGGCAAACTCAGAGATGAGATTATTAAAACTATTATAGAAAACAAGAGGATTGCTGAGAATGCTGAGAAAAATAAGGAAACTTTAAGGGAATATACGGAAGACATTGCCCATCAGATAAAAACTCCGTTGACTGGATCACTATTATTGTTAGACTTATTAGAAGACGAAGATGACAACTTTTCCGAAGAATATATAGAAAGACTTAGAGATAATTTACTTAGACTCCATAACTTATCTGACATTTTATTAAAATTGGCAGCCCTTGATTCTGGAACAATAGAAATGGCAAAAGACAGAATATCAGCTAGAGAGTTAATTGAAGATATCATAAGAAACCTAAAAGATTATTTTATCAATGATAATATTGAAATTCCTCTTGATGGAGAAGACTTTTATCTTATATGCGATAAGAAATGGACCTATGAAGCAGCATTTAATGTGATGAAAAATGGTCTAGAAGCAACAGAAGATAGGCATATAGAAATTCACTTAAAAGAAACGAACTTATATAAGAGTATATTTGTGGAAGATTTTTCTAAAGGTTTGGATCGTGAAATGTTAGAAAAAGTTTTTAAACGTTTTTATAAGCTGGATCCAAATTCAAAGGGTTATGGGATTGGGCTTCCTATGGCAAAATCTGTTATGGAAAGACAAAATGGAGAGCTTTTATATCATAAGGGGAAGAAATCAAATTCCTTTGAAATGAGATTTTATAACTGATTTAATTATGGCTGTGTAAATAAAGCACAGTCATTTTTTTCTAGTCACTTTCCAGTCACTTAAGTCTAATATCATCTAAGAAAGATAAGGAGGACTAAATATGAATATTGTAAAAACAGTAGATTTAACAAAAACTTACAATAGTGGAGTAGAAGTACACGCTCTATCAAATGTGAATTTTGAACTAGAAAAAGGAGATCTTGTCGCCATTATTGGAGATAGCGGCTCTGGCAAATCTACCTTACTTCATTTACTTGCAGGAGTAGATACGCCAACAAGTGGTGATATATTTATTCAAGATAAAAATATTACTAAGTTTAACAAAGATGATATGACAGTATTCCGCAGAAGGAATATAGGCGTTGTATATCAATTTTTTAATTTGATTCCAAACATCAACGTTCGAAAAAATATTTTACTTCCTCTTTTGTTAGACAATAAAAAGGCAGATGAAGAATATTTAAAGGAAATTTTATCGATACTAGGAATAGAAGGAAAGCTTGATAGGTATCCAAAACAATTATCAGGTGGCGAGCAACAAAGAGTTGCCATTGCCAGAAGTTTGATTACAAGACCTGCCATCATTCTAGCAGATGAGCCTACAGGAAATCTCGATAGAAAAAATTCTGAAGAAATCACAGGACTTTTCAGACTTGTAAATAAGAGATTAAATTCTACAATTATGATAATAACTCATGATGAAAAAGTAGCAAATTCTTGTGATAAGGTCTATAGAATGGTAGATGGTAGGTTAAATTTCTTAGGAGATGAATCTTATGAAAATTATTAATGACCTAGCTGATGGAGCTGTAAAAAATAATAAGAAAGACAGTTTTGCTATTAAAATTTCCATACTTTTGGCAGTAATTTTACTAGGAACTGTAATTTTTATCTTCAACTCGTTAAAAACTGACAAGTATGAGTATGTAAAGAAAACTTTTGGAGATTATCATGTGAATATAAGTGGAATTGACCAAGGTTTTTATGATAAATTAAAAAACGATAAAGATATAGAAAAAGTTTCTTTCAATAAAGTAATAAAAACAGACTTAAATGCAGTTATATATGAAAATGGAGATCCTGCAAGCCTTTTACGTTATGATATTAAGGAAGGAAAAAAGCCAGAAAAAGCAAATGAACTTTTAGTTCCAGAGATATTTTTGATAAAAAATAAGGAGTACGATTTAGGTTCTGAGATTATTGAAAATAAAAAGACATATACCATAGTTGGTGTTTACGATGATTATGGATATTCTTTTGAAGATACTATGCTTATAGGTTTAGCAGATAGTAATAAAAAGGATTATTTATTCGATAACAATGTTGGAATAGAAGCATGGATTTGGTATAAAAGCATAAGGGATACCTACACAAAGACTCGAAAAATTTTATCTGAAATGAATATTGATGAGAACCATGCCCTAAATATTGGTAGAGTATTTTATAATAAAGATATCTTAGAATATAAAATGGTCTATCCAAAAGGAATCATTCCACCAAAAAGTGTTGTAAACTCAGCTTTAGAACAATATGGAGCAGCCTTCTTTCTTTGTCTACTTTTTGCATTTATCATTTATGGGGCTTTTAATGTATGGAACAATAGGGATTTAAAGGAAATTGCTCTATTAAAAAGCACTGGGATGACAGATAAGCAGGTAAAGCAATTAATTCGAAAGAAAGCATTTAAACTTTCAACCTTACCAATAGCCTTGGGAACAATCTTATCTTTGGCTTCTGCAAATCTGCTCTTATATTTGATGTGGCTTAATAATACAAAATCTTATCAAAACATATCAAATATTTTAGGTCAAAGTGTAAAATCTCCAGACTTTAATTTAGTAATACCAAGTATTGGATCTATTTTAATAATTATTCTGTTATCCTTAATTATGGTTTATTTTTCAGCATTGATTCCTGCAAAGAAAAGCTCAAAGATAAAGGTTATTGAGGGATTAAATGGCATTACAGAAAAAAACATTAAGTTTGGTAAGTCAAAAATAAATGGACCTATAGAAAAGACTTTAGCAAAAGATTATTACAGGTCCTATCGTTCAACCTATCGAATTATTGTTATATCTATGGCTCTATCAGCCTTTGTATTGACAACAGTTTTAGTTAGCCAGTCATATAGAACTTTAAATGAAAAATATAATTCATATAAAAGTCCGTACAATTTTAACTCTAGTATTTATACAGATAACTTTTTGAATAAAAATTTTGTGAATGATATGGAAAAAGTTAAAGGTATAGACCAATTGCATGTATACCAAAGAGTTGATACAAAATTTTACCTTGGTGATAATAAGGACTTTATTTCTAAAGATTTAAATGAAGCTTTAAATAGCGGTAAAATACCGGAAGATAAATTATATTCCAATATATATGCCTTAACAGATGAGGATTTCGAAAAACTTTTAAAAGAAAATAACATCTCTAATGCATCTTATTTATTACTTAATAATATAAGAAAAGATAATAAAACTCCGTATGCTTTTAGTGAGTATATAAAAATTTCTGATAAGGGATTTGGAGATATTACTTTAAAATATAATGCGGATGGTAAGTCCATGCCTATAAAAATAGATTCAAGTATCGATGAACTGCCTTATAATCTAGAAGCTTATAATGACAACGAAATACCTATTTTTACTAGCACAAGTAGTATGAGAAAATTTATTGATGAATATGGAAAAGATGAAGGCAACCCAGTCTATTATTACTTTGTAAAAATTAAAGCTGATAATAATAAAGAAAAAGTATTTGAAGATGCAGAAAAAGTGATTTCAAATTATGTTCCAAAATCTGACCATGGAACTTCTACAGAAATTATTAGATCAGCTATGGATAAAGAACAAACAAGAAATGAAAAACTATTAAATCTTGGCATCCAAATCATTCTTATAACAATTGCTCTTTCCAATGCCTATAATAGCTTTAAAGGAAACCTTAGAGCGAGAGCCAATGATTTTAAACTCCTATCCACTACAGGTATGACAGAAAAACAAATGGAAAAGATGGTCTTCGGAGAGGGGGAAATATTATTTAAAAATATTTTCTTAGCCTATATCTTTATGTTCATTATTGGAATTGCATTGAGAGCCTATAGGAGCAACTATGAATTAGGATTTGCGATAAAAGGTATGATAACAAATATGAATTATATCCCTCTAATAGTAGTATTTGTATTTATGATTGCAGGAGTTTTATTTGCAATAAAAAGTGGTTTTAAAACAATAAACGAAAACTCGGATAACTCTTTCAAGAGTATATAAGAAAAAGGCTGTGAGCATTTAAATCACAGCCTTTTATCTATGCCACCTAAAGACTTTATGACCTAGTTTTTCTAAAATCCCTAATTCAATGAACCCTTGAGCTTGCTCTGAAAAATCTGTTTGTGCAGGTTCATTGACAAGGGCAATTGTATTGTGACGATAAATGAAAACACTTTTCGATGTGTAATACACTTTTCGTTATAAGAACAAAACTAAGATTCACATAAAACTAACAAAGATAAAATTATTAATTAACAATTCATAAAAACAATTCAAAAAACTCAAAAAATCTCTTCACATAAAAAATATTGGTGCTATAATATCAAAAAGGAGATTGATCAAATGAAACTAAAAGAATTTTTACACAAGAAAAACGTACTCGTATCCTACAAAGTCTACCTAATTGACGTACTTGGCAACATGGCGATGGGTCTGTTTGCATCGCTACTGATCGGCACCATACTAAACACGATCGGCACTCATACTGGATTGAAATTTTTATCGGAGGAGCTATGGCCGTTTTGTAAAATGATGACTGGCCCAGCCATCGCCGCGGCGATAGGAGTTGCACTAAAGGCTCCAAACCTAGTTATGCTCTCATCGCTCGCAGTTGGTTACATAGGCAATGAACTCGGTGGACCTGTTGGCTGCCTTATCGCCTCAGTCGTAGCGATTGAGCTCGGCAAACTTATTTCGAAGGAAACCATGATAGACATCATCGCAACACCACTCACTGTAATACTTTCAGGCTTTGCTATCGCAAAATTCGTTGGCCCATCCATAAACATGATGATGGTGGGGCTAGGCGATATAATCATTGAAGCGACTAAGCTTAGACCATTCTTCATGGGTATGGTGGTCTCTTTGATAGTCGGCATGGTTTTGACTCTGCCGATATCGTCGGCGGCTCTTTGCATGATGCTTAGCTTAAGTGATCTTGCTGCAGGCGCTGCAACTGCTGGCTGCTGCGCACAAATGGTTGGCTTTGCGGTGATCAGCTACAGGGTGAATAGGGTCGACGGCCTACTTGCTCAAGGACTCGGCACTAGCATGCTACAAATACCAAACATAGTAAAGAACTGGAAGATATGGCTTTCGCCATGCTTAGCAAGCGTGATTACTGGACCAATCGCAACTTGTGTCTTTAAGTTGAAAAACACTCCGCTCGGCGCTGGTATGGGTACGAGTGGATTAGTGGGTATACTTGAGACGTTTAATGCTATGGAAGGGGAAGATATGATGGTGACTGCGCTTGGTGTTGCTCTTACGTACGTAATTTTGCCTGCGGTATTATCATTACTATTCCATAATTTATTCAAAAAATTGAATTGGGTAAATGATAATGACTTATTACTTTCGCGTTAAATTATAATTCTATTCCGATTAGACATTTTTCAAAGCTATACTATAAAAATGTATAGCTTTTTTTATTCATATTGGGTATTAATAACTGTAATAATTAAAATAATATTTTGCTAAGAAAATGTGATGTCTTTGCTATTTAAGCAAAGAGGGCGCATTTGAAGAACCTCGGTCTTTTTGACCGAGAACCTTGGTGCTTCGCACGATAGCAAAAGATGAGGAGGTTTTTTATATGGCATGTACAACTATCTTAGTCGGTAAAAAAGCGAGCTACGACGGCTCAACTATAGTCGCAAGAAATGAAGACTCACCTTCAGGTGAATTTTGCGCAAAAAGATTTGCGGTGATGAAGGCAAAGGACCAACCACGCAAATACAAGTCAGTTATTTCAAAGGTCGAAATCGATTTGCCAGACGATCCGATGGACTACACTTACTCACCAAGCTCTGACACAAAGGACGGTATTTGGGGCGCTTACGGCGTTAACGCTGCGAACGTTACCATGAACGCGACTGAAACGCTTACTACAAACGAATTAGTTATGGGCGCTGATCCATTAGTAGAGTACCATAAAGATGAAAAGGGAAAAGAACATTTTGGTGGCATAGGCGAAGAAGACCTAGTTACCATCACACTTCCATATATCAAGAGCGCTAAGGACGGCGTTAGAAGATTGGGCGCACTACTTGAAAAATACGGCACTTACGAGATGAATGGTATTGCCTTCCAAGACGAAAATGAAATTTGGTGGCTTGAAACAATTGGCGGCCACAACTGGATGGCAAAGAGGGTTCCAGACGAAGCTTATGTAATTATGCCGAACCAATTAGGCATAGATGAATTCGATTTTGACGATGCTTATGGCGATGAAAATGAATATATGTGCTCAAAATCATTAAAAGATTTGGTTAAAAAAGCGCACCTAGACAAGAGAATGAGTGAGGAAGAAATATTTAATCCAAGAGACGCATTTGGTTCACACGACGACTCAGACCACACATACAATACACCAAGAGCATGGGTTTTACTACGCTACTTCAATCCAAAAACATTCTTCTGGGATGGCTACGACGCAGATTTCAGACCAACAGACGACAATTTACCATGGGCACTAGTACCAGAAAAGAAAATTACAGTGGAAGAAGTGAAATGGGCGCTATCCAACCATTATCAAGGTACACCTTATGACCCATACGCAAAGCATAAAGATGAGTTAAAGGCAGGCATATTCAGACCAATCGGCATAAACAGAAATAACGTTTTGGGCTTAACACAAGTCAGAGGCTACATGCCAGACGATTTGAAGGCACTTCACTGGCTAGCGCTTGGATCAAACGTCTTTAACGCGATAGTACCATTCTACACAAAGGTTTCCAAGACACCAGACTACGTTGGAAAAGCAGTAACTAAGCCAAGTACAGACAATTTCTACTGGATAAACAGGATTATAGGCGCGCTTGCCGACGCACACTTTGCTGAAAACGCTTCAAACGTTGAACGTTACCAAGCTAAAATCAATAATAAAATGAATGAAATGATTAATAAATTTGATGAGGAATATGCTAAGGCAAAGGATAAAGAGGCCTTCTTCGAAAAAGCAAACCAAGAAATATCAGACTTTGTAGAGAAAGAAACTTTGGATTACTTGGATAAAGTATTATTTACATCATCTTGCTTGATGAAGAATGGTTTTTCGAGAAGCGATGCTTAGCAAGTAAACTTAATGACATTGTATTGACAAAGTCTTTATAAAGTGCTAGAATTATATTAAGGAAGGTGATTTTATGAGTAACACTAACTTAAATGTAAGGATAGATAAGGACATAAAAAAGGCTGCGGAAGAAGTTTATGCTGAACTTGGCTTTAATATGTCGACAGCTATAAACATGTTTTTAAGAGCAAGCATTAGAAAAGGTGGCATTCCTTTCGATTTAACACTAGATGTGCCTAATAAAGAGACTTTAGAGGCGATTGAAGAAGGAAGACGCTTAGCAATGGATCCTTCAACACCGCTATATGACAATATGGAAGATCTTAGAAGAGCTTTAGAAGTATGAAATATAAGGTCTTATTAACATCTAAATTTAAAAAAGACTTTAAATTATTAAAAAAGCAGGGCAAGAATACAGATAAAATTTTATCCGTTATTAATAAGCTAGCTAAAGGCGAATTTTTAGATGCAAAATACAAGGATCATCCTTTGTTAGGAGATTATCTCGGCGCAAGAGAGTGCCACATTGAACCAGATTTACTTCTAATATATGAAAAACAAGAAAATATTCTGATACTTAATATATTGAGAGCTGGTTCACATTCAAATCTATTTTAATAAACAAAAACAAAGCTGTGAGAATATTTTTCTCACAGCTTTTATTTTTTACTAAGTATATTAATTTTTACCTTTTAAATTTAATACCTTCATAAATATCCCTCTCATATTTATTGCGTAATCATGTCCATCTCTCACATATACGTCGAAGGTATTTATCGTATTGTTATTTTTCCCCACCATTCTAACAGTTCCGAGCTTTTGATAGTCTTTGGCATCGCTCTTTTTCATCATAGCATAGCCTTTTTGCTCGCACACATAATCTAGCACATCTTTATCCACTTCTGTGCTCACAAATTCTTTGGTATCTGCAAGATCTTTTAGGTTTTTATCCATCTTGGCTCTGCTGCTAAACATTGAATTATACAGTATTATAATCAGAATGAGTACGCCTATCATGCCTATGATGCTTGAACTATTTTTCTTTTCCATAATAATCCTCCTAGTTTTTCTTCTTAAACTTATCTATTATCTTCTTTCCAAATATTTTAAGTAAAACGATTATCACTAGTAAAATAATCAGTCAATCAGCACTAACGCCTTTACTTGAAGCTTCGGGCTCATCTGCTTTAACTTCTTCACTCACGCTCTTCGCGGCATTTTCCTTATACACTTCATCTGAGAAAAATATTTTGTACTCGCCGTAGCCTTCCTTATCCATGTCATCAAGCGGCACGAAGCGCAGTGCGGCGCCATCGATGCAGTATCTAAGTCCGCCCATCTCCTTAGGTCCGTCGCTAAAAACGTGGCCGAGGTGGTTATTGCCGTGCTTGCTCTTGATCTCTACACGCCTCATTCCATGAGATTCGTCCCTGTTGTAGCTAACGCTGTCACTGTTTATGGTCCTCGAAAAGCTAGGCCAGCCGCAGCCCGCATCGAATTTATCCTCTGAAGTAAATAGCACTTCGCCAGTTAATTTATCCACGTAAATGCCAGCGCGCCACTCGTCATTTAACTCAGACGTATGCGGATGCTCAGTGCCTTCCTCCCTCATAACCTTGTAGCTAAGCTCATCCAAGAGCTTTTTTGCTTCTTCATCAGAAACTTCTTTGTACTCTTTTTCGAAAATGGGCTCATCAGCCTCAGTCAGATTGATGTGGCAGTAGCCGCCCGGATTTTTCTCCAAGTAATTTTGGTGGTAGCCCTCTGCCGTTACGAAGTTTTTCAGCTCCTCTACTTCAACAGCGAGCTCGCCGTGAATTTTTTCTTCATATTTATATACCTTGTCAATGATTTTTTTATCAGCAGGATCACTATAATATATGCCCGTTCTGTACTGTCTACCCCTGTCGCCGCCTTGCTTGTTGACGCTCGTTGGGTCAATAACCTTAAAGTAGCGAAGAAGTATTTCTTCTAGACTCACAAGGCTTGTATCGTAAGTTATTTCAACAGTTTCAGCGTGATCAGTCTCCTTAACTTTATCATAGCTAGTGCTCTCGCCATTGCCATTTGCATAGCCTACTTTGGTGCCCATAACACCACGTATCCTCTTGAAATAGCCCTCCATGCCCCAGAAGCAGCCGCCAGCTAGGTGTATGGTCTTGTTATTATTCATAAAATCACCTCTATTTTCCCTCGTTTACAATGTCTTCAAGTATCTCGAAGGACTTCGTAAGCTTGTCATATTCAGGAATGTAGCTTACAGCGATCAGCTCGTCGAAACCGTAGTCCCTCTTGAAGCCCTCGTAAGTCTTCTTTGCGTCCTCATAAGTGCCGCCGATGTGCAGTCCGCGCATGGCCTTAAGCGCAAATTTCTGCATGCTCGTAAGCTCTGGCGCGTCGTTCGGATCGATCTTCTCGAACTCATCGCGATTGTCCACGTCAAGTATCCTTAGAAATACTTGCATCGCGTGAAACTCAAGCTCATCCGCATCCTTTTTGTTCTCGCCAATGTTAGCCGAGACGCCAAGCATTGTGTATGGCGCGTCAAGATACTTGCTCTTTTTGAAATTATCTCTGTAAATGTCAAAGGCCGCCTTAACTGTGTGAGGCGCGAAATGGCCTGCGAATGAGTATGGTAGACCCAGCTCAGCCGCTACATAAGCGGAGTTCATCGAGCTTCCTAAGATAGTTATCGGTACGCCCGCACCCATGCCAGGATAAGGCGCACTCTTTAGGCCACTTGCATCGCCATCGAAATATTTTAGCATTAGGCGAATTGCGTCTAAAAACTTTTCTTGCTTATATGTGTCGCGATAAAGTATTCTTGAAGTCTCCATATCAGTGCCGGGCGCTCTACCTATGCCGAGGTCAACCCTATCAGGGAAGAGAGCCTCCATAGTTCCGTAGCGTTCAGCAATTTGAAATGGTGTGTGATTAGGTAGCATCACGCCGCCTGCGCCGACCTTGATGCGCTCTGTGTGGTCAAGTATGTGCGTTAGAACAACTTCAGTTGCGCTCGATAGTACGCCGGGGCTGTTATGATGCTCGGCAACCCAATATCTCTCGAAGCTTCTTGAGTCCGCAAACTGAGCGAGTTTCACGGCCCTTTCGAAGGCTTCCTTCTTTGTTTCGTCCTTGTATTTCGGTACAAGATTTAGTATCGATAGCTTAGTCATTTAATCACC
Source organism: Fenollaria sp. C0166D3 (assembly GCF_056590255.1). Lineage (NCBI taxonomy): Bacteria > Bacillati > Bacillota > Clostridia > Eubacteriales > Fenollaria > Fenollaria sp. C0166D3. The sequence continues at coordinate 71,215 of NZ_JBWPVU010000008.1, read as the reverse complement.
TCTGTATATCTATTTAACTATATCTAACTATGCTTATGGACGTGCCGCGACCAATATGAACGAAGTGGCCCAGCCATAAACGTAAATCTCTTAGTATATAGATACCCAATCGCTATTGAAAACATTGACGAGGCGTGATATAATTAGCTTAGGTGATAGAATGAGAAGGAAAAATAACGGTGTTTACATAAATTTCGAGGGCCGCGGCGAGGGCCAAAGGGACAAAAGAAAGATTTGCGCTGCGGTGCTAAGTATCGTTGCCATAGTGCTTTTATTGGCTTTTTACTTTTTGTATAAGTACACGACTAGTCATGTCTATATAAAGGAAGCGAGTGAGGACGCGCGCGTTTACGAGGAGATTTACAAGAGTACGGATCTCGATCTTGAGAAGTTTAATAAGGCCGACGAAAAATTCAAGATGAAGATAGATGACGCTAGCTTCATTAAGGCGCAAGCTGAGTATTTTATGCCAGTTGAGCCGAAGGAGAAGCTTGACAAGAACTTTTCTAAGTCATATAAGAAGAACTTTGAGGAAGAGTACCTTTTTAATGGCGATGCAAAATTGATACCACTGAAGCTTTTGAAATCACTATCACGTAATGAGATAAGGCTGATTAAGGCAGAAATTTTGGCGCGCCACGGCTATGCGTTTAAAACGAAGGAATTTGCTGATTACTTTAGCGGGAAATCTTGGTATATAGTGGATGAACATTATAATAGCACGTTTTTATCGAGTACGGAAGCGCAGAATATAAAGTTTATTATGGAGTATGAAAAGATTTTAGATAGAAAATAAAATTTCTTGTTAAAACGAGCCCTTTAGCTAGTTTCGAATTATTTTGTCGCTGCGGAGTGCGTTTAGCACACCTCACTCCAAAAAATTCTGTACAACGCTAAATCATCTCGTTTTTCCTGCGAAATTTACTCGGTGTATATATACTGATAAAATAATTTGAAGAAGAATATTGTTAATAAATTTACTATTGATTAATTAATAAATAAGGGGCGATTCAATGAAAAAGTATGAATACAAATTCGTTACAGTTAAGACCACAGGTCTTTGGTATGATGATTATCAAGAAATAATTAAGAAGCATGCGGAAGATGGCTGGCGCTATGTTGATTCAATCGATAAGCGTAGGGATTTTGTTGATGCCAATCCGAGGCTGGAATTGGTGTTTGAGAGAGAATTGGAAAGAGAAGAGGAGCAATAGCTTCTCTTTTTTTGTTTGAAAAATCCATTTCCATGGTATAAATAAATATAAGCACAAATCAATTTGGGAGGTAATACTATGAAGATGAAGAAGATTTTATCCTTCGTTCTAGCCTTTGTATTAGTGGCGAGTACCATTAACGTAGGCTTTGCGCAAGGAGAAGTAAAAACTAATAAAGACAAGATTGACTACCTTGTTGAAAAAGGCTACGTTCTAGGCGACGCCAAAGGACTTAGACTTAACGACTCAATTACGAGAGAAGAGTTTGCGGTTATGCTAACAAAGGTACTTAAGCAAGAAAATGCCGCAAAGGCAGCTATGAGCGTGCCTAGCGCATTTAAGGACATGGCAGCCGATCGCTGGTCAAACGGTTATGTCAATATCGCGAGCGAATTAAAAATTATCGCTGGTTATAGCGATGGCACTTTCAGACCAAGAAAAAACGTTTCTTATCAAGAAGCCATCAAGATGCTAGCCGTTGCGGCTGGCGGAACTGATATCAAGCCAGCGACTGAAGGCGAGTGGGCTGCACCATTTATCAGCTATGCAGCAAGCAAGGGCCTTTTGAATGGCCTAGGAGAGCTAAAATACAAGGATCAAGCGACTAGGGAAAATGTTTTTGTAATGATATATAACTACCTAGATGGCGTGAGAGAAGCTGATTTATCAAAGCTTACAGCCATAGTTACAAAGACAAATGCTAATTCAAATCTAAGTGAAAAGCAAGCCGAAATCGTTGTATTAAAATCAAGCTTAGAAGGCTTTAAGGAAGGCGCTTCCTACATCGTAGACCTTAAGGACGGCATGGACGCTATGGACATCTTAGGCAGAGTTTATGACCTAGACATCGACAAAAACAACGTGATCAAAACTTACAGAGCAAGCGCTTTAGCTAAGACTGAGATCGCGCCTATCGCTATCAAGGGCGCTAGACTTTACGTCGGCGGCGACTCAAAGGATTCGACTGTGCTTGAGGACAAGGCGGCGCTTACTGAACAAAAGTTCCGCGGCGCAGCAGTTAATGGCAAGTACTTTGATATATTCATGGATTTTGCTAAGGAAACTAATTACAAGGCAGACTTTGCCTACGTTACAAGCATCAACGCGAAAGTTGTTTACATCAAGGCTTTCACTTTTGATGATATAATGCCAGTTTTTGCTTATGATAATGGCGCAGTTAAGGCTATAGACGATGAATCAGGCGCTATAGTTAAGAGAAATCTTAAAAAAGCATATTTATATGATAATGGCAAACTTATGCCAATGGACCTAGCTAAGCTAGAAAAATACGATGTATTACACTTCTACGCTAAGGATGAAGCCATCGCCCTTAAGAATAAAATAGAAGGCGAAGGCGCTAGATACAAATTAAGCAAGGGCGGCGCATACATTAACCTAGCTAATAAAGACTATAAGCTATCAGACGAAAAGGCTAGAAGAGCTGTTGCGACTGTTGATGAAAAGATATTTACACAAGTTAATGCAGCGAAGTACAATGACGAAGTAAAGCTATTAACAAATGAAAAAGTTAATTTAGCACTAGATATATTCGGAAACGTTCAAGTGATTTACGGAAAACTTTCTTTTGACGAAGACGTTTTCATGATTGACAGAGTGACTACAAATGCAGTAGCACTAATTGATAGAAATGGCAAGGAAATCAGGGTTCAAGACTCACTTGACTTAAGAATCTATAGAGATGGCAAGGAAATCAGACTTTCTGAGCTAAATAACTACGACATCGTCTACGCCATTTACAACAAGGACGCTATTCAAAAGATATTCGTTCTAAATGGACTAAAGGACTATGACAAGGCATTTAAGCCGCTTGACAAGGATGGCAAGACTTATAAGGTTTACGCGCCAACTAAGAGCGTTAGAAGAAGCTCTATTTACGTAGCTGGCAAAGAAGTGAACCTTCTTGACAATACTTTATTATATAATTTAGTTCAAATTGGTAAGGACTATAGAGTTGAGACTATAACTCTAGATGAAGTGAAAAACGCAGGCTTCGACAAGACTGTAACAGCTTATGTATTCACAGTTAAGGACCTTAAGGACAAGGACGTTACTAAGTACGACAGCTTCCACGGAGCAGACGACGCGCCAGTTGCAATCGTTTTCAAGAACGTTGAAAAGAAGAAAGTTGTCGACAAGGAAGATATCATCGAGCTTAGAAGTGAGTATGATGCCAAGATCGATAAGTCTTTCGAAGGCTACGACAAGACTACTACACTTAGAGTTTACGAGACAGATGGCGAAAAATTTGAGAACTGCAAGGCAGGCGACATCGTTAAGCTAAGCCTTGATAAAGACGGCAAGGTACTAAGACTAGATAAGCTAATCACTGATCTAAGCGAAGAATACACAGTTCTAAACGTTTTATACGACGCAGGTGGCAATGAAAAGCTAGCTCTTAAAGATAGTAAGGGTAAAGAACTTAGCGTTTATACTAATGATAAGAGAGTAGTTTTCGGAAAGAATTACGCTAAGGATAGTGTGATTAAGATTGCGCTTAATGATAATGGGGAAGCGTACGTAATAAACGTTATAAAATGATTTTGCGTTAAAATTTCGCCTTGAACTCGTTCCCTCCTCAGCAATGCTCGAGTACATTAGTACACTGCGCTTGCTTCGTCAGTCCACATCGTCCAATCCATAAATTTTTCCAGCAAAATCATTGGCGGAGTATTTATATAGAGGTGAATCATCGCGAGTGCGAAGCACCAAGGTTCTCGTTCTTAAGAACGAGGTTCTTCAATTTATGCGGAGTATATATAGAGCGACTGATCGCTTTGTAAAAAATTAGTTTAAGTATAAAAGGATTGACAAGTATAGCTTGTTGATCCTTTTTTGTTGGCGATAAAAATAAATTAAATTTGTATTATACTTTTAATATTAGCAAAGACGTTTCTATGATATAATAAAGTCAATATTAATATAGGAGTGATTTTATGATAGTAGCTATTGGAGGCGGGGAAGTAGGCTTAAATGAAACTTACGAGATAGATAAATTTATTGTAGAGGCATCAAAAAAAGAAAATCCAAATTTTCTATTTATTCCGACAGCAAGTAAAGATGCTCCGGCTTATGTAAAAATTATTGATAAGTTATATGGTGAGCTAGGATGTAAAACTGACACCCTATATTTATCAAACGTAGAAGTAAACAAGGAAGAGGTCAATCAAAAGATAGAAAATGCAGATATAATCTATGTTGGTGGCGGCAACACCCAATACATGATGAAAGTTTGGGAAGAATACGGTGTAGACAAAGCATTAATTAGAGCTTATAAAAGTGGCAAAGTACTCTCCGGCTTAAGTGCAGGCTCTATATGCTGGTTTATTTCAGGCCATAGCGATAGTGAGTTTATAGAAAATAGTGAAAATCCAAAACCTATATGGGTTAAAGGTCTAGGCATCATACCTTATTTGCATTGCCCTCATTATGATGAGCCTGATAGAGTAGGCTTTGACGAGTTTTATGCTGGTCAGCTAACAGATGCTATTGCAATAGAAAATCAGGTAGCAATTGTTTGGGATAATTATGAGATGAAAGTTATTAAATCGAACCCAAGTAAAAATGCATATAAACTTTCTTGGACAGATAAAGGTGTGAAGAAAGAAGTTTTGAATTAAGAGTTTTCATATTATGAAAAGGGCAAATTAAAACTTATTGGAGGTATAAATATGAAGTTTACACCAGAAAATTTCGAATTAAAAGACGGCAGAATGTGTACAATTCGAGAAATTCAAGTAAAGGACGCTGAAGAAACAGTTGAATATTTAAAAGCTGTTAGTGGAGAATCTGATTTTTTGAATTCTTATCCAGAAGAAATACGTTTCTCAGCCGAAGAGGAAGCGAAATTAATAAAAGGTTTTAACGAATCTGACGATACCCTTATGCTTGTCGTTGAACTGGATGGAAGATTGATTGCAAATGGTACTATTACAAGGTTTAGAAGAAAGAAGATGCGCCACAGAGGAAATGTAGCTCTTGCTGTGCTAAAAGAATTCTGGAACAAAGGAATAGGGACAAAGGTGCTTCAATGCCTTGAAGACTATGCAAAAAAACTGGGGCTTTCACAACTTGAAAAAACTGTAGCGTAAATGATACAATTTAATAGCTTGAGATATGGCTATTTTCAGCCTTTTAGAGCTTATTCATTAAAAATCTGATTTAAATTTACATATTTTTTATTAAGAAACAGTGTTGGTTGATTTATTATGCACACCACCTAAATACATATTTGTTATACAATTTAATGACTTTAATAATAATGGGTGCATTTATTATTGCCATGAGTAATGAAACTATTCAAACAGTTGATGAAGAAATTATTGGATATACAAAACCCTCGCTTATATATTATTAAAAGCGAGGGCTTATTTTTTATATTCCTTTTGCATAAATAAACTCAAATGTTCCATCTTCATTTATTATCATTTTCTCGAGCATTAGATTCCATAGCAATGGATCAAACTCTTCTAAATATTCAAGACTTTCTAACTTTTTTATGAAGAAGTCATATTTAAGTTTCCTTGATTCTTTGTCTTGTATCTCTTTACTGATGCTTTCATACTTTTCTTTTTCTTTATTAAATGTATTAGCTAACATTTCATATTTTTTAGCATATTCAACTTGATCTTGACTATTTTTTGAGTTTTCATCTATTAGCTTTTCTATTTTATTTTTAGCATTGTTCATGTTTTCAATTGCTACATCAAGTTCTTTGTTTAGTTCGCTTGTATCAAAAATATCATTACAAAGCTTTAAGTCTTCTAATATATGACCTTTGTTACTAATTAGCTGATTGATTGACTTTATAAAAGCTTCTTTTATATCATCTTCATACAAGTGCTGCGTTTTACAGGGCGTCTCTTTATTGTCATATTTTTTATTGCATCTCCAAATAGTACATTTATATTTAGAGTTTGAGTGCCAAGTCTTAGGACCATAGTAAGATCCACAGCTACCACATATAATTTTAGATGAGAATATATCATTTTTATTCCTTGGAGTATTTTTTATTAGTTCTTGAACAAAGTCCCATACTTCTGGTTCAATGATTGGTTCATGATTTTTTTCTACATAGTACTGAGGAATCTCGCCTTCGTTTATTTTCTTCTCTTTTGTTAAGAAGTTCACAGTAAACGATTTTTGAAGCAGGGCATCGCCTTTATATTTTTCATTAGTCAGTACATTTTTTACTGGACCAGCAGACCATTTTTTCTTACCTTGGACAGTTAATATGCCATCGGAAGTTAGCTTTTTTGCTATTTTATAAAAAGAATTACCTTCAAGATAGTATTTATAAATCTTTTTGACAATTTTAGCTTCTTCTTTATTAATCATCAAGTTTCCATCTGGACCTTTATCATATCCTAAAAAATTACCATAGGGGATACTAACCTTACCATCGGCGAATCTTTTTCTGTGTCCCCAGGTCACATTTTCTGAAATGGATCTTGACTCTTCCTGAGCCAGTGATGACATAATGGTAATTAGCAGCTCGCCTTTAGAATCAAATGTCCATATATTTTCTTTTTCAAAATAAACTTCAACACCAGCGTCCTTGAGCTTTCTTACTGTTGTTAAACTATCTACAGTATTTCTTGCAAATCTTGATACAGACTTTGTGATTATCAAATCAATTTTGCCACTTAATGCATCACTGATCATATTATTAAATCCATCTCTATTTTTAGTGTTAGTTCCTGAAATACCTTCATCTGCGTACATTCCTGCAAATATCCAGTCTGTTCTTTGTGAAATATAGTTAGTGTAATAATCTACCTGTGCTTCGTAAGATGTAAACTGTTCATCAGAATCTGTTGAAACTCTAGCGTACCCAGCGACTCGTTTTTTATTAACTTGTATTTTAGACTTTGAAGAATATTTAGTTTTTGTCGCTGGAATTGTAGTTACTTTTTTCTTCACGTTTTACTCTCCACCTTTCTTTGTTAGCTTTACCTATTTTTCTTTTACACTCTTCTGACATATTAAACTTATGTCTTTGGTTTACATATTCTCTGCTGCTTACTTTGCCATCTTTATAGTAAAAGTAGATGACGTTATCTTTTATTCCTAGTTTACTTAATTTCTCAATCATAATCTTACTATCAAACTCTGTAAGTCCTAACTCTTCACATACAAGTTTTTCTAGTACTTGTAAGTCGATGGTTGAATTCTTACATAGACTTGCTGGAGTAGAGCAATAATAGCTGACTTTTTCATCTCCATTTACATGTTTAGACTTTTGTCTTCTAAAACTTTTGCCACACTTTTCACATTTTATAAAACTTGTGAAATCATTAAACTGTTTATTTCGCCTATTAACTATTGGATCACTTCTTGTTTTTGAATAAGCTAGTCTTACAGAGTCTGTCCACCAGTCCTTTTTTGCTGTTGACTTCCATGGTACTTTTTCTTTAGAACCATCTTTATATACAAACTCTAATAACCCTGGTTTTAATACATTGATGTCACTAATGCTCTCTGTGAAAATGTCGGGATCAAATTCTTCAATTCCCAAAACTTCACAGCACTTGTCTTTTAATATATACTCTGGTATGCAAGGGTTGATACAGCCTTTTCTATTAGCATCCTTTTGTCCAGCACACATCCATACAATGTATTTATCTCCACTGCCATCTTTTTTATTTCTTTGACTTCGTTGATAGTTTCTACCACATGAGCAGTGGATTTTGCTTGTGAAACATGAGGTGTTTATTGCAGGATTTGCCAAAGCTCCTAATTCACGCCTTCTTTTCATTTCTTCCTGAACCTTTTGGTACACTTCAAGGTCAATAATTTTTGGATGCGTGTTTTCTGTCCAGTATCTAGGCAGCTCACCATTATTTTTATTTTCTTTCTTTGTGATGAAATCTGTAAATGTCTTTTGGAGCATTGAAGTACCTGTATACTTTTCTTGTCTTAATATTGCTCTTATGCTTGAAGCTGACATAGGCTTACCTGTTAAACCTAGAACATTTCGTTTTCTTAGTTCTTTTTCAGTAGTTTCAGCAGACTTACCATCTAGAAAGTTTTGAAAAATATATTTTATAACTTCAGCTTCTTCTGGTACTAAGTTAAATTTCTCACCATCCCATCTGTATCCATATAGGACGAAACTATTGACCCTACCTTCCTTAAATTTCTTACGAATATACCATTTGACATTGTTTGAGATGGATCTAGCTTCCTCTTGAGCAAAGGAGGCGAGTATTGAGAGCATAAGCTCTCCGTCACCAGAGAATGTTTTTATATTCTCTTTTTCAAAGTAGACCTCCACTCCTATTGATTTTAAATGCCTAACAATTTCAAGTAAGTCGACTGTGTTTCTTCCAAATCTTGATATTGATTTTGTTAGAATTAAATCGATCTTACCTTCTTCACAAGCTTTGAGCATATCTTGAAAGCCATCACGATTAGAAGTGGCACCAGAGACGCCAAGGTCTGAAAACACTCCAGCAAACTCCCATTCAGAATTATTGCTAATAAGTTGATTATAGTAGCTTATTTGCTGCGATATTGAATGTAGCGTTCTTTCCTTGATTGCTGAAACCCTAGCATAAGCAGCTACTTTTCTTTTTACTTTTAGTTGTGGAATAGTAGCTTCAATTTTTTGTATCCTTTTCATAACAATTCCTCCCTTACTACTATATATCAATACTATGAGCCTATAAGTCAAGCTATATTTAAGATAAATGGCATAATATAGACATTATATTTGCATATAAGTTTCCTTGTTATTTCTTGAAATTCCTTTTTGTTTAAGACTCCTTCATTAAACATATTTAAAAAGAAAAGGTAAGAAGTATAAAACTTAAACTCATTATTCATTGCCAAACCTATCCTTTATGTAGCACTCATGGGAGCAGTACTTTCTGTTTTTATTACCATAGGCATTAAAAGGTTTATGGCAGTAAGAGCAAGTAAAAGAGTAATAAGCCTTACGATTAACCTTGTCCAAGTTTTTATTCCACCAAGCTTGTCTGCATGAAGAGGAGCAAAATCTTTTGTTTGTGTCTAGCTCCTTTCCACAGTTAATACATATACATGTTTTGCTAGTAGAAGTACCACTTAGTCCGTTTCTTCTGCAAAAGCTTTTCACAGTGTTAATTGATATTTTTAATGCGTCAGCTATTTCTTTGTAGCTGTATCCATTTTGTCTTAATTTTTCTATCATAAAACATCCCTCCTACTAGTCCTAAGACAAAAAGAGGTTATTTGATTAGATATAACATAATATTTTTAAGAAAGCAAATATTAATAAGTGTAATTTAATATAAATAAATATCATTATATATTTGAAAAATGGAGATTAATATGATAAAATATATAAGATAGATATTGGTACTTAATTGGAGTTGAATATGAATAAAGGATATATCAGTTTAGATGAAGTGGCTGAATATTTAGATACTAAACCCGTTACGCTAAGAAAGTGGATAAAAAATAAGTCTGACGTATCAGCTTATAAGATAGGTAGATTATGGAAGTTTAAAAAAAACCGCATTAGATGAATGGGTAAAAAGCGGAAATAGTTCTAAATAGAGATGATAAGTTCAATACGTTATACATTTTTTGTATTGAAATTATTTTTAATTGAAGAAGGATATTGATGTGAGATATTTAGGAAATAAGACAAAATTATTGGAATTTATAGATTCTATAATAACAAAATACAATATTACTGGAGAAGTCTTTGCAGATTTATTTTCTGGCACATCCAGTGTAGGAGATTTTTACAAGGATAAATATAAAATTATATCAAATGACCTCCTATATTCTAATAAAATTATATCAAGTGCAAAACTTAAGAATAAAGACGTGCCTAAATTTAAAAAATTTTATAAAATTTACAAATTGGATATTTATGATTATTTAAATAGTGTAACACCAATACCGAACGGAAATTATTTTATTTTTAACAATTATTCACCAAAAGGTGGAAGGATGTTTTTTTCAGAAGAAAACGCGGCAAAGATTGATGCAATTCGTATAGAGATAGAGGATTTATATAAGGAAGAAAGTATTAATGAAAATGAGTATAATTTTTTGATTGCATCGTTACTAGAGAGCGTTACAAGAGTGTCAAATACTTCAGGGACATATGAAGCGTTTTTTAAGTTTTGGGAATCAAGAGCGCTGAATAGCTTTAAGCTATTACCAATAGATATAAATAATACTGATAGTTTAAATGGATGTGAAATATATCAAGAGGATACAAATGTGCTAATAAGAACGATTTCTGGAGATATTGCATACTTAGATCCGCCATATACCGTTACACAATATATTTCTGCGTATCATATGTTAGAAACGATAGCTAAATATGATTATCCTACAATTAATGGAGTTGGTGGTAAAAGAGGGAGAGGAAACAAAAACTCTTTATATTCCAGTAAAACGAAAGCGCTTAGTGAATTTGAGGATCTTTTTAGACAGTTAAACTTCAAACATATAATATTAAGCTATAGCAATCAAGGTTTAATTGATGTAGATGAGTTAATTGATTTAGCATCTAAATTTGCAAAAAACAAAAAAGTTCATATTGATTATTTAGATTATACAGAGTATCAGAATCATAGATCAAGCAAGAAACATAAAGGAAATAAATTAAAGGAGTATATAATATACTTTGAAAAAGATTTAACTGTAAATAAGTCACCACTCAATTACTCAGGCAGTAAAGATAAAATGATTGAAGAAATTAATAGAGAGTTACCAAAAAGAGTGGATGTTTTTGTCGATGCTATGGGTGGGGCGTTCAATGTTGGGGCTAATATTAATGCATTAAGTGAGGTTGTATACAATGAGTATAATAATCATGTTTTTGAAATTATAAGTTTGATAAACAACACCCCAAAACTAGAATTAATAGAAGATGTTGAAAAAATTATTAGACATTACAGCCTTGAAAAAGGTGGAAAAGAAAATTATTTAAAATTAAGGGAAGATTATAATTTAAATCAAGAACCATTAAAATTATTTGTTCTTCACATGTATTCATTCCAAAATATGATAAGATTTAATTCTGATTTAAAGTTTAATACCCCATGTGGAGTGGCTGGTTATAGTGAAGATTTAAAAAACAGAATACTAAATTTCAAACCAAAAGCTAACAAAGTAACTCTTTTAAATAAAAATTATAAAGAGTTAGATTTTTTTAAATATGATAAAGAAAACACTGTATTTTATTTCGATCCCCCATACTTTATTACAAGTACATCGTATAATGATGGTAAAAGGGGATATTCAGGATGGAGTGCTAAAGAAGAATCCAAATTGCTTTCTGTACTTTGCAATCTTGATGAAGCTGGCTATAAATTCATGCTTAGTAATGTAATAGAACATAAAGGTAAAAAAAATCATTTACTGATTGAGTGGGCAAATGAACATGATTTTTCTATTAATAATGTGGGCAAATCAGGATGGCGATATGCTAAGAATGAAGTTATAATAAAAAACTTTTAAGGGGTGAAAAAATGAAACTTTACTTTTATACTGACTTACAAAAAAGGCTAGATAGAGAGTTCAATTCAAATAGAAAATTTTATGAAAATCTTATAAAAGAGTTGATAGAATCAAATACTGAATTTAAGATAGATGAACTAAAGTTTGAAGAAGATATAGATGGTCAAGCCAACAAAACAACATATATGGGGATAGCCGTGGATAATAGAAACTCTAAAATAGCATACTTTATTGTTATACCACCAAATGTTGGAACAAGGACAGGATATATAGCACAGCAAGTTTTTCCTGGATTAACGGATGAAATTGATATTAACAACAATAATAAGAATGCCTATTTATCTATGCTTCCTGTATATATTTTAGATTTAGACGATAGTGAAATCACAACATCTGCTGCATTGAATATAGCAATAGTAAAAAAATTAGGTTTTAATTTTTTTACTAAGAAAGAAAAGAAATACATTACTAAATTAAATGAAATAAATCTAAATGGTTTCATATATTCCTTACAAGATTTTGATAACCATATAAATAAAGTTGCTACAAGAAATGGGAACACTTTTTTTGAAATTGATGAATTAAATAGAACGATAAAATTCAAAACTACTAGTTTAAAAGATGGAATAAAAATAACTAATGAACCATATTTTTATGTTATGAAAGCATACTTGGCAGCCTTTTTATCATATATAGAGGGATATGAATTTGATTTAACAGAATTCGAAGAGAAAATTCCAAGAGGTAATAAAACGTTAGATGTTTTCAGAGATTATTGCATAAAATTAAAGGAATTAAGAAAGACAAATTTTATACCTAATTTAAAAGAAAAAAATAGAATAAAAGGTGGGAAAAACACCCTTCTATATGGTGTCCCAGGCTCTGGTAAGAGCTACACTATTAGTAAAGAATATTGCAATGATGAATCAAAAATTGAGAGGATAGTATTCCATCCGGACTATATGAATACTGATTTTATTGGTCAAATATTACCAACTATAAAAGAGGATAAAACTATTACCTACGAGTTTACTCCTGGCCCATTTACAAGAATTATGAAAAAAGCCTATGAAGATCCAATTAATACCTATTATCTAATAATAGAGGAAATCAATCGTGGTAATGCTCCTGCTATATTTGGAGATGTTTTTCAATTATTAGATAGGAATTCAATAGGCGAAAGTACTTATTCAATAAAAAATTATAATGTTGCTAATACTGTATATGGTGATGAGGATGAACCTATATCGATTCCATCAAATTTGTCAATCTTAGCGACAATGAATACAGCAGACCAAAATGTTTTTACGTTAGATACTGCTTTTCAAAGAAGATGGATAATGAGGTTAATTAAAAATGATGTATCTAAAGCTGAACATGCTGATATTGAAATCTTAGATACTGGAGTAACTTGGGAGGATTTTAATACTACTATAAATGAGTTTATATTAGCTAACAATGCATCTACTATGTCTTCTGAGGATAAAAGACTTGGGGCATATTTTATAACAAAAGATATTCTAGAATCTAAAAATGAGTCTGTATTTTCAGAGAAAGTTATAAAATACTTGTGGGATGATGCTTTCAAATTTGCTAGAAATAAATTATTTGATTCAAACTATCGAAGCCTAGAAAAAGTAATAGATGATTTTAATAATTTTATTGGGTTTAATCGTTTTAATGTTTTTACTGCAGAAGTTAAGGCATTATTGATGAATAATGCAAACATAAAAGAAATGGACATTGACGAACAAAATAATGAAAAAACATCAGAGGAGTGATGCAATGGATCCATTTCAAAATGTAAATCCAGATATTCCATTGACTAAATATTGCAGGAATGCAACTAATAGAGAAGGTGATACATTTGTTGGAATTAAATCTGAGAATATAGATGGAGAACATAATCTTTCTATTCATTTTCCATTAGGATATGAAATATCAGATAAAGAAGATGCGGTTAGAGACGAAATTTTAGAGCTCGTATCAGTCTTACAAGAATATAATGATGAAAGATCTAGAATTTCTAAAATCTCTCCTGAACAAGTATTAAAAACTGTACGATTCCCAGTTCAAGCTTATATGACAGTGATTATGGAATATTTAAATAATGGATATTATCAGATTACAGAAGAACAGTTTGCAAGGGGCATTTCTGGTCAGATACATTGGCCTAGAACGGTACTTCTAGAAACAAAAAGTGCAATTCCAACAAAAAATGGTATTGTATATCCAAACTATAGAGTCAAACAGCATAATGAAACAGATAAAGATTTGATAACAGAAATTAATAAATTCTGTGTATATCAAAGCTATGTTAGATTGGGGTGGATATATAAGTTACCTTTACCACAAAAACCAAGACCTATAGAAAATGTGCAACTTTATAGGGAATTTCTTAATGATAAGAAGCTGAGAACAAATGTAGACAAGGATAAACGCTTATTTCAAGCAATGCTTGACATTTTAAATTTTGAAAACACTACTGACGATCCTGAACAATTTTATTTTGGTACTAATAATTTTGAGTATATTTGGGAAAGATTAATCCAGGCAACTTATGGTAACGTAGAAAAAGAATATTATTTTCCTAGGACTAAATGGATATTAAACTTTGGAAAAGAAAGAGAAAATGCTGCACTTGAGCCAGATACAATTATGAAAGAGGATGGAGATGTATTTATATTAGACGCTAAATATTATAAATATGGTGTTACAAGATTTCCTTCCGATTTACCTAACTCTAGTTCTATTAATAAGCAAATTTCTTATGGAGAATATGTGACTTATGATGCGAAGTTTGCTGATGAGAGAATTGCAGGTATGGAAGTATACAATGCATTTTTAATGCCTTATGATTCAAAAGAAGAAGTATATAATTTTGTGAAAGAGACGGATAATTATTATTCTATAGGTGAGGCTGTTTCTGAATGGAAAGATGGAAAACAAAATTATCATAGAGTACAGGGTATTTTGGTTGATGTGAAGTGGCTAATAAAAAACAGCATTAGACCTAGTGAAAATGAAATTTTAAAATTATCAACTGCTATAAAAAAGAGTATTGAGGAAAATAAGAAAAGAAGTAAGTAGATGCTATGGCAAAACTTACTTCTTTTTTAGTGCCTGCTTTTTTTGATACTTTCTTTGTGAAACAGAATTGGTACACAATATTGAGCAATACTTTTTTATAGAGTTAGTTTTGGAAACTTGAAAATACTGACCACAATTAGGATTGGCACATTTTCTTAGATTTTCCTCTTTACTATTCATATAAAATAAAGAAAAATAAAGTGCAGAATACAATGATGGAAGTTTCCAGTCGGGTTTCATTTCTTCAACATTGAAAGTGGGTGTTACTTTCGATAGATTGTTTCTAAACTCATATTCTAAAATAAGTTTAGATATTTTTATCAATGCTTTTAATAATTTGCTATCTTTATTAATTTCATTATATAGCTCCTCTTTAAAAGTTCCATCTAGAGAAATATTATTAGGCAAAAACATACTGTGTTCTGTTGTAAGATGGAACAAAAAATCTATTATTATATGATATTTAGAGTTTTCTATCAACTGGTTTTTGTTTTTATATACTCTACATAAATTAATAAACCATTGTGGGTAATCGCCATCTATATAGTTATTAAAGTCTTCAACGTTTATATCATTGTAGCAATTATCTGATAAACAATCTTTGATTTCAAAATATTCTATTATTTGTCCATCAACTATTTTTTGTTTTTTATTGTAGCTGCTTTCATTATGGAATCTAGCATTATCTATAATTTTCATAATCTTATTTTTTTCTAAATTAAAAACAGTTTTTTCGTCCATTGTTAGCTCATAGTCATTTCTGAAAAGCAGATATAAGATAGCATCAAGTAGTTTCTTAATATTATCTTGCTTGTAGTAAAGATAATTATCAAATTGATTATTTAACAGATACACAAATGCTAATAAATTGTCTTTCAATCCATTAATTTCACTTACAGTTATAGTATTAAAATGGCAATTTTCAATATTGAATAAAAAGCCATATTTTTCAAAGAATGATTTATAAGTTTTTAAATCGTCTTTTTTTATGCCCAGAAATTCACCTAATATATTATTTTTAGATGTGTTTTCTTTGTTTGCAAGTTTTAAACCCTCACCATAAAAGTAAGCCATCGGTATTTGCTCGTTTTCAATTTTTTTAATAGCTAATTTATCTATAAGGCAGTTTTTATTGTTATCTGCTATTTTTTCAATTTCACAAATGCATTTTTTATTGTCAAACGTAAAATAGCTTAAAAATTCTCTAGACATTTCACATCACCTACATAATTAAAAATAAATAAAAAATTACTCACTATAAATAGTATAACATAAGAAATATATATATTTCAAGTTATAAAAAAAAATAATAATGATTAATTTTGTATATTACTATATATATCAAGAATATAGGATAATATACATGTACTTAGTAGTACAAGAAAATACAGAATCTCAAATGTATGAGTGGCCACGAATACGGAGATGCAAAAAGAATAAAAGTTAGTGTATAAAGACTAATTTTTCTTTCAATGCAGCTACCGTTATTTGTCGTGTGCAAAATCAAACAATAGCTATTTGAATGCTCCTTTTTGTATCTCAAACGAGATGACAGAAAGGGGCTTTTTATATGGAAAAGCGAATGTTGGAAACACTTATGACAAAAGATGCGGTTAAGGATTTTGGTTTAGATGTAAATGACTTAATAAAAGTCAGAAGAAAAGATGGAACATATTACGTTTACAAAGAAGAAGTTAGTAAAGAAATTTATGAAGAAGTAAATCGTGAAGACTGGATGTATCAGAAAAAAAGACAAAGGATGTTTAAGGAGATGTCTGAAAATGGGGATACCCTTATTTCCCTAGATCAAAGCAAAGAAAATACCAATTTTGAAGTTATATCTGAGATTAATGTAGAAGAACAAGCTGAAAAACATCTAATGTTAGAGGCATTAGCCGAGGAAATTGAAAAGCTTCCAGACTTTGATAGAAAGCTAATGAAATTAGTTTTTCATACAGATTTAACTCAAAGACAATTAGCAGATATTTTAGGAATATCACAGGGTGCAATAAATGGAAGAATTAAAAAAAATAAAAAAATATTAAGAGAAAAACTAATCAAATAGGTCAATTTTGTCTTAGGACTAGTGAAGGGGTTAAGAACAGAATTAATTATCTGGTTCTTACCTCTATCATCTAGATAAGGAGGGAATCTTCATGGAAAAGAAAGAAGAAATGGCAACAAGCTTATTTGCCATATCTATCGTAGCAAGAAAGCTGGCAAAAGAGTTATTAAATGAAATGGAGGTAAAGAAGTATGTTAAGAATAAAGCTACTAATGGAAGTAAAGGAAGATGCAGAGAATCTTGCATCTAGTATAGGTGTTCTTCTTACAGCTTTAGAAAGTGATGAGGAAGTACCTAAAGAGGAAGAAAAAGTAAAGCAAAATGAAAAGACCTATGAGATTGAAGATGTTAGAAAAATACTAGCTGACAAATCAAGGTTAGGTCATACGACTAAGATAAGAGAACTCTTAGAAAAGCACGGAGCTACAAAGCTATCAGAGATTGATCCAAGTAAGTATAAAGACTTACTTGCTGATGTGGAGAAACTATAATGGCTACTCACGCTATATTATCGGCTTCATCATCAAATAGGTGGATTCATTGTCCACCGAGTGTAAAGCTATCAGAGAAATATTTAGATGAAGTAAGCAGCTATGCACTTGAGGGAACGTGTGCTCACTCACTTGGAGAATTTAAGCTAAAAAAATTATTGAATCTAGATACTACAGATCCAAGGAAAGAGCTAGAGTTTTATGATGAGCAAATGGAGGAAGCTACAGATAACTACGCCTCGTACGTTATGGAAGTCGTTGAGCGTTACAAAGATCCACAGGTCTATATAGAAGAAAGACTCGACTTATCAAAGTATGTAAGGGAGTCATTTGGAACAGCAGACTGTGTCATTGTAGGAGATAAAGACCTCCACATAATAGACCTGAAATACGGTCAAGGAATTTTAGTTGATGCTAAGAAAAACTCACAGCTTATGCTTTATGGACTCGGTGCATTGGTGTTGTTTGATAATATCTACGACATAGAAAAAGTAGTCCTTCATATATATCAACCAAGGAGAGAAAACATTTCTGTCTTTGAGATCGAAAGTAAAAAGCTATATGAATGGGGAGAGTCAATTAAGGCTATTGCTGAACTTGCATATAGTGGAGGTGGAGAATATTCCTGTGGACCATGGTGTGTGTTCTGTCCATCAAAAAGCGTTTGTAGAAAGAGAGCTGAGGAAAGCTTAAAAGTAGCTAGAGAAGAGTTTAAAATTCCACCAGAATTAACAGATGAAGAAATTCAAGAAATACTACCCAAGCTTGATGAATTTGAGCAATGGGTTCAAGACATTAAAGCATATGCCTTAGAGAAAGCACTCAAAGGCTACAGGTGGGATAATTTTAAGCTGGTAGAAGGAAGGTCAATAAGGAGGCACAGGGATGAAGATGAAGTAATAAGTAAAGTAAAAGAGTTGGGGTTCAACCCATTTGAAGAAAAATTGCTAGGAATAACGGCTATGAGCAAGTTATTAGGCAAGAAAGTATTTGAAGAAAATATTGGCGGCTTATTAGAAAAGCCAGTAGGCAAACTCACACTAGTAAGTAGTGAGGATAAAAGAGAAGAAGTAAAAATTGACAATGTTAAAGAAGAATTTGGAGGTATGTAATATGTCAAACGAAAATAAAACAAAAGTAGTAACAGGTGAGGTTAGATTAAGTTATGCAAATGTGTGGGAACCCAAGAGCATAAATGGTGGCAAGGAAAAATACTCTGTGTCAATCATAATACCTAAGAAAGACCAAAAGACTATTGAAAAAATTGAAAAAGCAGTTGATGCTGCTATAGAAGAAGGACTATCAAAGTTTAATGGCAAAAAACCTAATAAGAGTGCTATTAAGCTTCCACTTAGAGACGGAGATGTAGAGAAAGACGATCCAGCATATGCTGATGCATATTTCTTGAATGCTAATTCACTAACAGCACCTCAGATTGTTAATAAAAATGTAGAACCAATACTTGATAGAAGTGAAGTATATTCAGGTGTTTATGCTAGAGTATCAATCAACTTCTATGCATACAATGTAAATGGCAATAAAGGTGTAGCAGTTGGACTTGGAAACATTCAAAAAATGAGAGACGGACAGCCACTAGGCAATAGGTCAAACGCTTCAGATGATTTTGATGCAATTGATGAAGATGATGACTTTTTAGCATAAGAGGTTGAAACATGGATGTACTATTAACAATTCTAGAAGTAGGAACTTTTGCACTTGTTTTCTACACAATTGGCTATGCTCAATCTGATATAAAGCACTTAAATAGAAGCTTAAAAGAAATGAAGAAAACAATTGAAAAGAATAACAATGAAAAAGCTATCAATTGATATTGAGACTTATTCATCGGTAGACTTAGCTAAGTGTGGAGTATATAAATATGCTGAGAGTGGGGATTTTGAAATCCTCCTCTTTGCATATGCTATAGATGATGGTGATGTTAAGATAGTTGATTTAGCACAGAAAGAAGAATTGCCAAGCAACATACTATCTGCCTTGGAAGATGAGTCCATAGAAAAGTGGGCATTTAATGCTAACTTTGAGAGAGTTTGTTTATCTAGCTTTATAGGAAAGAGGCTAAAACCAAAAGGCTGGTACTGCACTAGAATTTGGTCTGCATATCTTGGACTTCCTCTATCGCTAGAAAAAGTAGGAGAGGTTCTTAAATTAGATAAGCAAAAGATGAGTGAAGGCAAGGCTTTAATAAAGTATTTTTCTTATCCATGCAAAGTTACAATTGCTAATGGCATGAGAACTAGAAACTTAGCAAAAGATGACATAGAAAAGTGGACGACTTTTAAGAAGTATAACATACGAGATGTTGAAACAGAAAGAGCGATACAAAAAAAGCTATCGCCATTTCCAGTGCCAATATCAGAGTGGGAGAATTACTGGGTGGATCAAGATATTAACGATAGAGGCATATTAATTGATGAAGACTTAGTTAAATCAGCTATAAGCTTAGATGAAACTTTAAGAAAAGAAAATATGCAAAGAGCTATTGATATTACAGGTCTTGAAAATCCAAACTCGCCACTTCAATTAAAAGAGTGGCTTAATAAAAATGGATTAGAGATAGAGTCGCTTTCTAAAAAAGATGTTGACTTAGCCTTAGAAGGTGCTAGTGGAAAAATAAAAGAAGTTTTAGAGCTTAGACAGGAACTTTCTAAATCATCTGTAAGAAAATATGATGCCATGGAAAATGTAAAGGGCAAAGACGATAGAGCAAGAGGTTTAATTCAATTCTATGGAGCAAATAGAACAGGAAGGTACTCAGGTAGGCTTATTCAAGTGCAAAATCTAAGAAGGAACAACATAAAAGACTTAGAGCTTGCACGGGAGCTAGTTATAAATAAAGACTATAAAACTCTTTCTATGCTTTTTGAATCGTCATCAGATGTTCTTTCACAGCTGATAAGAACTGCCTTTATAGCTAGAAAAGGCACTCGATTTATAGTTTCTGACTTTTCAGCCATTGAGGCTCGTGTGCTAGCATGGCTTGCAGGAGAGAAGTGGGTCTTAGATGCCTTTATAAACGGAGAGGATATTTATTGCAGAACTGCAAGCAGAATGTTTGGAGTGCCAGTTGAAAAGCACGGAGTTAATGGTGAATTAAGACAAAAAGGAAAAATAGCTACGCTTGCTTGTGGCTACCAAGGAGCTCTTGGAGCATTAAAAGCTATGGGTGGTATTGAAATGGGACTAAGTGAAGATGAATTACAGTCCATTGTAGCATCATGGAGAGAAGCAAATCCAAATATTGTCAGTCTATGGTGGGATATAGATGCTGTTGTAAAAAGAGTTGTAAAGACCAAAGTTAAAGAGACTTACAAAAACTTAAGCATAAGCTATGAGAAAGGAATTCTGTTTATAGAACTACCATCAAAGAGAAGACTAGCTTATCCAAAGGCTAAGATTGGAGTTAATCGTTTTGGTGGAGAGTCAGTTATATATGAAGGTTTAAGTACTGGAAATAAGTGGGAAAAGATAGAATCCTATGGAGGAAAATTTGTAGAAAATATAGTGCAAGCAATAGCAAGAGATATATTAGCTGAAGCTATGAAAAGATTAGAAAATAAAGGACTTCATATCGTTATGCATATACACGATGAGGTTGTTATCGAAACAGATTCGTCGAGTTTAGATGAAGTAAATAAAATTATGTCCATAGTTCCAAAATGGGCAGATGGTCTTGTTTTAGATGCAGATGGATTTGAAGCAAACTTTTACAAGAAAGATTGATGGATGTTTTATATGAATAAAAAATATGTACGAGAAAAAAAGCCATATCTACCCTTGGTGTATATATGTAGCCCTTATGCTGGTGATACACATAAGAATGTAAAGAATGCAAGGATTTATTCACGCTTTGCTATAGACAACGGCTGCATTCCATTAACACCACATCTTATGTATCCTCAGTTTATGAGTGAAGAAAATGAAAGAGGGCTTGCCATGCACTTTAACTACGTCTTATTAGGTAAGTGCGATGAGATATGGGTCTTTGGAGAAGATTTAAGTTTTGGAATGTTAGAAGAAATTAGAATAGCAAAGAAAAGAAAGATGAAGATTAAATTTATCAAGGAGGTAATTTAAATGAGAATTATAAATGAAAAAACAGTAGAAACATTAACTAAAGAGTTTCTTGCAGCAAATGCAATTTCAGTTGAAGTAGGTACTAATGGATTTAAAGGTGGAGATAGTGGACACGGATCAAGAACCTATTTTAAATTAAAAGACTTAGGTGGAACTGATTTGGAGATGAGAATAAGACCTGCATATGTAGGCGATATTATAACTCAAGAAGTAGAGTTGATTTTTGAAGGAGACTCTGAGCTGATGACATTTATTAAAGCTCTAAAATTTGCGGTGAAAGTTTTAGAACTTCAAGCTGGTGAGTAGATGAAAATATACACTTCGAACTGTATAGCTAATCAATCAAATTGTATTTATCCAAATGAAAACGATGTAATAGATATAAGGTCATTTGAAAAGGTAGCATCTTTTGACCATGTAATGGCAAAATATAAAAATAACTATCGCTCTAACGATAATTTTATAGAGTCAAACTGCATTGCTATGGATATAGACAATGACGAATCTGAGGAACCAAATGAGTGGATAGACATAAATGAAGTAAAGAGAATATTCGATGGCGTTAATTTTGCTGTTGTTTATAGCAGACATCATAATAAGCAAAAGCATGGAAAGGCAGCAAGACCAAGAATGCATATTTACTTTCCTATACCAATTGTAAGTTCGCTGGATGAATACGTTTCAATAAAAGAAGCAATAGCAGATAAGTATTCATTTTTTGACAGCAATGCACTTGATGGAGCAAGATTCTTCTTTGGAGTTACTAATCCTGTTGTGGAAATTGTAAGAGGCACTAAATTTATTACAGAAGTAATAAAAGATGACTTTGCTGAGCTTGACAACTTATCAGACATTATAGAAGAAGGATCAAGAAACTCAACTATGAATCATTTTGCTGGTAGAGTTCTTATTCGCTATGGAGAGACAGTTGAGGCTAGGGAGCTGTTTGATAAAAAGGCAGCTCTTTGCTCACCACCTCTTCCTGAAGATGAATTGGAACAGATATGGAAGTCAGCTTGTAAATTCTATAAAAAGGTCTCTAGTAGCAAAGAGTATATCCCTCCAGATGAATACACAGATGGCATAAGCTTAAAGCCTAGTGAGTTTTCTGATATAGGTCAAGCTGAGGTATTTGTTAACGAATATAAGGATAGACTCAGATTTGCTACATCAACAGGCTTCTTAGTATATAACGACTCTTACTGGGAAGAATCTGAACTTAAAGCTCAAGGATACTCTCAAGAATTAGTTTTGAGACAAACTGAGGAAATAAATAATGAGCTTATAAAAATACAAGACGATCTTAAAAAGTCAAATGTCAAGGAAATACTCTCGAGCATGTCGGAGAAAAAAGCTCTGAGTGTATTTGATGATAAGCAAAAGTTTTTATATTATAAATTGATCGCACTTGAGTCATATAAGAATTATGCTGTTAAGAGAGGAGACACAAGAGCTATACATGCGACATTAAAAGAGTCAAAGCCTATGCTTGAAATAAGTCAAAGTGAACTAGATAAAGATGAGTTTTTGCTGAATACACCATCCTTTACTGTTGATTTAAAAACAGGAGAGTATAGAGAGCATATTGCAGAGGATTATATCACAAAAGAAACGCTGACTGATCCAAGTGTAGATAATATGGATTTATGGCTAGATGCACTTGATACTTTTTTTCTAAAAGATAAAGAGCTTATTGACTATGTTCAGAAAGTAGCTGGTATCTCTCTTATTGGAAAAGTATATATCGAAGCACTAATTATAGCCTACGGAGATGGTAGAAATGGTAAGTCTACTTTTTGGAATACTATATCAAGAGTATTAAACCTATATAGTGGTTCAATATCTGCTGATATATTGACAGTCAATTCAAAAAGAAATGCAAAGCCAGAGCTTGCAGAAACAAGAGGTAAAAGACTCCTTATAGCAGCAGAGCTACAAGAAGGACTTAGACTCAATACTTCCAATGTAAAGCAGCTATGTTCGACAGATGAAATTGTAGCAGAGAAAAAGTATAGAGATCCATTTAAGTTTGTCCCTTCTCACACCCTTGTCCTATATACCAACCACCTACCAAAGGTGAGTGCTTTAGATGAGGGAACATGGAGAAGACTTATAGTAATTCCTTTTGAAGCAAAAATAAAGGGTAGTAGTGATATTAAAAACTATACAGACTATTTGGTTGACAAAGCTGGAGGAGCAGTTCTTAGCTGGTTAATCGAGGGTGCTAAAAAAGCTATTGATGAAGACTTCAAGTTTACTCTTCCTAAAAAAGTCTCAGATGCAATTGATGAATATAAGGAGTCTAACAATTGGTTCAAGCATTTTTTAAATGAGTGCTGTGAGCTTGATTCATCATATGAAGAAAAGTCTGGAGATTTATATCAAGAATATAGATCTTATTGCTTAAGGACTGGAGATTATGTAAGAAGTACTGGAGATTTTTATGCTGCTCTTTCATCCAATGGATTTGTTAGGAGGAAAACAAGTCAAGGAATTGTCATAAGTGGACTTAAGTTAAAATCTGAATTTGTGTAAAAATACACATTGTGCAGGTCGTGAAGGTCATATCTATATGTTTTATATAGTAAGTAAAAAAATTTAGTATATATATAGAGGTTATAGAAGAGAGTTTCACGACCTGCACAATGGCTAAAAATAGAGGTTTATATGTTAGAGAAAGATATAGAAAAAGCATTAGTTAAAAAAGTTAAAGCGTTAGGAGGTCTTTGCATAAAATTTACATCTCCATCAATGATGGGAATACCCGACAGGATAGTTCTTCTACCTAAAGGTAAGCTTGGTTTTGTAGAACTTAAAAGACCAGGTGGCAAAGCAAGACCTATTCAAGTAAAAAGAATAAAAGACTTAGAAGAATTAGGATTTAAGGTTTTCACACTGGATGAAAAAGAAAAGATAGATGAAGTAATAAAAGCTATAGGAGGTGATCTTTATTGAAGTTCAATCCACATAATTATCAAAGCTATGCTATTGAGCAAATAAAAAATAATGAAATAACAGCATTATTCTTGGATATGGGCTTAGGTTAGGTAAAACAGTTATAAGCTTAACAGCCATTAATGATTTACTATTTGATTCTTTTGAAATCTCTAAAGTCCTTATTATTGCACCACTAAGAGTAGCAAGAGATACATGGAAAGAAGAAATAGAGAAATGGCCTCATCTAAAGATGCTTAAATACTCTGTTGTTATTGGAAGTGAAAAAGAAAGGCTAAATGCACTGAATAAAAAAGCTGACATATATATTATTAACAGAGAAAATGTTGACTGGCTCGTTAATAAAAATGGTAGCGATTTTAATTTTGATATGATAATAATAGATGAGCTTTCTTCTTTTAAATCTCATAGGTCTAAGAGGTTTAGAGCACTGATGAAAGTTAGAGCAAAGATTAAAAGAATTGTTGGATTAACAGGAACACCGTCATCAAATGGTTTAATGGATTTATGGGCAGAGTTTAGACTTTTAGATATGGGAGAAAGACTTGGAAGATTTATCGGACAATATAGAGAAATATACTTTAAGCCAGATAAAAGAAATGGAGCAATCATCTATTCATATAAGCCACTACCGTTTGCTGAGGATGCAATATATAAAAAGATATCTGACATAACAGTATCGATGAAAGCTGAAGATTATCTAACAATGCCAGAAAAAATAAACAACGAGGTATTTGTAAATCTCTCGGATAAAGAGAGAGAAACATACGACAGCTTTAAAAAGGATCTAGTAATAAGCATAAAGGATAAAGAAATAGATGCAGTTAATGCTGCAGCTTTATCTAACAAATTACTTCAAATGGCATCTGGTTCTGTCTACGATGAGGATAAAAATACTATTCATATTCACGATAGAAAGCTTGATGCTTTAGAAGATTTAATCGAAGGAGCAAATGGCAAGCCAGTCTTAATAGCTTACTGGTATAAGTCGGATTTAAAAAGAATTAAAGATAGATTTGATGTGAGAGAGTTAAAAACAAGTGCTGATTTTAAGGAGTGGAATCAAGGAAAAATACCAATTGCAATTATCCATCCAGCATCTGCTGGACACGGATTAAACCTGCAAGCAGGAGGATCAACGCTTATTTGGTTTTCATTAACTTGGTCCTTAGAGCTATACGAGCAAACAAATGCAAGGCTGTACAGACAAGGACAAAAAGAAACAGTTGTGATTCATCATATACTTTGTAAAAATACAATTGATGAAGATGTGATGAAAGCATTAGAAAATAAGAATAAAACACAAGCTGCACTAATTGAAGCAGTTAAAGTTAATTTGATATGAGGAGTGATATGTATGAATACAAAGGAATACTTACAACAGGCATTTTATCTTGACAAACGAATCAACTCAAAGCTAGAACAGGTAGAGAGCTTGAATGCTTTAGCAACAAAAGCTAATTCAACTCTGTCTGATATGCCCAAGAATCCAAATGGAGAAACGTCACGACTTGAAGACACCATAGTAAAAATTATTGACTTGCAAGAAGAGATCAATAAAGATATAGATAAATTAGTAGATTTAAAAAGTGAAATTGTAGGTGTGATCAATAAGATTGAGGATAAAGAGCTTCAAGTTATTTTAGAAAAAAGATATCTTTGTTTTGAAACTTGGGAGAAGATTGCTGTTGAGCTAAACTATGACATTAGGCATATTCACAGATTGCATAATCAAGGACTAAGAGAAACTTCAAAGATAGTTAATCATGTCACTAAATGTCATTGAATGTCACTATGTATCTGTAGTATCATTATAATAGAAAAAGAATAATAAAACGAGCCTTGGAGAATATTTCTTCAAGGTTTTTGTTTTAAGAGGAGAGT
The DNA here is from genome assembly GCF_056590255.1 of Fenollaria sp. C0166D3. Taxonomy (NCBI): domain Bacteria; kingdom Bacillati; phylum Bacillota; class Clostridia; order Eubacteriales; genus Fenollaria; species Fenollaria sp. C0166D3. The sequence goes on along the minus strand of NZ_JBWPVU010000008.1, from coordinate 44,939 downwards.
AAGATGCCAAGAAAACCTAAAAGACCATGTTCTTATCCAAACTGTCCAGAGTTAGTCGAGGGAAGATTTTGTAAGAAACATGAAAAGGAATACAACAAGAACTATGAAAAGTATAAAAGAAACACAGAAACATACAAGCGTTATGGAAAAGCATGGAGAGTCATTCGCAAAAGATATATCTCTGAGCATCCACTTTGTGAGAAGTGTTTGGAAGAAAATAGAATGACAAAAGCAGAACATGTTCATCACATAAAACCTTTATCTCTAGGCGGAACAAATGATGAGAAGAACCTTATGAGCTTGTGTAAATCCTGCCACTCAAAGATTCACGCAGAGCTTGGAGACAGATTTAGTAGGTAAAAAATCTTTGAGGGGAGGGGGAGTTAACTTCTCTATTGCAAAGTCTCACACCAACGGTGCCGCCCTCTTACGCACAAAAATGCAAGTTCAAAGGGGGTATTAAAGAACATTATATATTAGGAGGTGATATTATCGCAAAAGATGGAACATATAGAGGTGGACGAAGAGTTCGTGCTGGTGGAAAACCAACACCTGCTATAGAAAAAATACAAAAAGGAAAAGAAGTAGAGCTTATATTAAATAATATACCAACATTTAGTCCAGACGAACTTGATGCTGAAGACTTACCAGATGGAGTTGAGCTGGAGGGTTATGATATGCCTAAACCAAGCGACTATTTGTCAGCACAGCAAAAGAATGGCATACCACTTGGAGCTGATGAAATATATAAAGAGACATGGCAGTGGCTAAAAGATAGGTCTTGTGAGAAATTAGTAAATCCAAGACTTTTAGAATCCTACTCACAAGCTTTTGCAAGATATATTCAATGCGAAGAAGCAATAAGTCAGTTTGGTCTATTAGGTAAACATCCAACAACAGGTGGAGTAATAACCTCACCATTCGTTCAAATGTCATCGCAGTTTCAAAAGTCAGCTAACCTATTATGGTATGAAATTTATGACATTGTAAAAGAAAACTGTACGGAGGTATATGAAGATTATGGAGAAGATATGATGGAAAAACTACTAAGACAGAGGAGGTAGAAAATGTTTGAAAAAGTAAATCCAAAGCATCCTGATAAAATTGCAGATTGCATTGCAGGTGCTATTGTTGACCTAGCATATAAAAAACAAGACAAAGCAAAAGTAGCTGTTGAAGTTTTATTAGGTCATGGAAATTGTCATGTCATTATAGAGACGGATTGCAAGTTTGAAATAAAAGAAATAGAAGCAATTATTAAAAGAATAGCAGGAGATGTAAATTGTGATATAAAGATTGTAAAACAAGATACAAAGCTTGCTAAAAATCAAGAGGGTAAAATAAGATGTGGCGACAATGGAATTTTTAAAGGCGTGCCAACATCTAATGAAGAAAGAAGGCTAGGAGAAATAGCTAGAGAGATCTTCTCTAATCACCCACATGATGGTAAGTACATTTTAGATGGAGATAAACTCATTATTTGTCAATCGAATGTAGAATCAGAAACCTTACAAGACATTTATCCAAATGCAATAATCAATCCACTAGGTGATTGGACTGGTGGAACAGATGTCGATACAGGAGCTACAAATAGAAAAATAGGTTCAGATATGGGTAGAGCAGTAACAGGCGGAGGATTACATGGAAAAGATTTATCTAAAGCAGACGTTTCTGTTAATATCTATGCTTATCTAAAGGCTCAAAAAGAAAATAGAGAGGTTGAGCTCTCATGTGCTATTGGCGATGACGAAATAGATGGAACGCCATACTCAGAAATTGTAGCAATTGCAAAAGAGTATATTGACTCTATTGGTGGTTTTGAAGAATTTGCTAAGTGGGGGTTAATATGATAACGACAAAAGAGATGAAGCTTGTCGATATTGACAAATTAGTACCATATATAAACAATGCTAGAACTCACTCACCAGACCAAATAAGCAAACTAAGAGCATCTATTCGTGAGTTTGGTTTTATCAATCCAGTTATAATTGACAAAGACTACGGAGTTATTGCAGGTCATGGAAGAATTATGGCAGCTAAGGAGGAAGGAATAAAAGAAGTTCCTTGTGTCTTTGCAGATCACTTAAATGAAGCTCAGAAGAAAGCATACATTCTAGCTGATAATAGAATGGCACTCGATGCTGGTTGGGATGAGGAACTTTTAAGAGTTGAAATTGAGGCTTTAGAAGACTATGGTTTTAATGTTGAGCTTACAGGCTTTTCAAGTGAAGAGCTATCTAATATATTTGACTTAGATAGTGAGACAAAAGACGATGACTTTGATGTAGATAAAGAGCTAGAAAAACCTACCTTTTCAAAATCTGGAGATATATGGACCTTAGGAAAGCATAAATTGATATGTGGTGATGCTACTGATGAAAAAGCTTATGAAAGATTAATGGAAGATACAAAAGCTAATCTGATAATTACAGATCCACCATATAATGTTAATTACGAAGGGTCAGCTGGAAAAATTAAAAATGATAATATGGAGCAAAGTAAATTCTATGAATTTTTACTAAGCTCCTTTTTAAATATGGAGAAATATTTAGCTAACGATGGCTCTATATATGTGTTTCATGCAGATACAGAAGGGCTTAACTTCAGAAAAGCATTTCAAGATGCTGGTTTCTATCTTTCTGGCACTTGCATTTGGAAGAAACAGTCACTAGTTTTAGGAAGAAGTCCATACCAATGGCAACACGAGCCAATACTTTATGGTTGGAAGAAAAAGGGCAAACATAACTGGTACACTGGCAGAAAAGAGTCTACTATTTGGGAATTTGATAAACCAAGAAAGAATGGCGATCACCCTACAATGAAGCCTATTCCACTTTTATCATATCCAATTAAAAACTCATCAATGGCTAACTCAGTAGTACTCGATCCATTTGGTGGCAGTGGAAGTACCCTTATAGCTTGTGAGCAGACAGATAGGGTATGCAGAATGATAGAACTTGATGAAAAGTTCGTAGATGTCATTGTAAAAAGATACATTGAGCTTGTTGGCAGTGACGAAGATGTAAGCCTATTAAGAGATGGTAAAAAATATAAATACGAGCAAATAGACTTGACTAAATAGAGTGTTTGAGCAATATATGTATGTGAGGTGATTAGATGATTTCAAAGGAAATTATAAAAGATTTAAGAAAAACATATCCAGCAGGTGCTAGAGTAAAACTAATAAGCATGGAAGATGAGCAAGCACCTCCTGCTGGAACTTTAGGAACAGTATATGGAGTTGATGACATTGGATCGATTTTAGTTAAGTGGGACAATGGATCAACACTTAATGTTTTATATAGAGTTGATAGCGTTAAAAAGATTGAAAAATAGCCATTTATATTGAAAATATAACTTGACTTATATTGATTAGTACGGTAATATGTACACAACAAAAAAGGAAAAGGAGAGGAAAAAATATGGCATATAAAAACGTAGAAACTAAAAAAGACATTCAGGAGTTGATTGATTCATCAGCAATAACAATGGTTGGACTTTGTGAAGGCAAAAACGGAGATTTAGCATTTCAAGAGTACTTAAAGGACTATTTGGAAGACGACAATATTTACATTACAATGGGAAGAACGATAAATGAACTATATGGAAGTGACTTACCTAATGATCTAAGAATAGTAAGTTTAAAATATAAAAAGCTAGGAAGACTTCCAATGATAAGAATAGAAATCGGAGCAAAGTGGTTTGATGATTTCATAGATAATCTTTAAAAAATATTGAAAAATAGCCATTTATTTTGCAAATAATGCTTGACTTATAGCGATTAGTACGGTAATATGTACACAACAAAAAAGGAAAAGGAGATAAAGAAAATGAAAAAAATTGACATTTTAGAAAACCTTGAAACAAATGAAGATTTCAAAGAAAACAAAATCAACCACAGATTTTATTGGGCCTACGAAAAAGCTAAAAGAGCAGGACTTGAAAAACTAGACTTTGAAGAATTGGGATTTGAAAAAGACTACAAAGAAATTATAGAAAACCTTGAGAGATTTGAAATTAAAGAATTTACAATTTCAGACCAATCTACAGCACTTATGAATGAATTGCAAGCCTTCAAAAATAAGGGTTATTCCATAGTTGACCTAATCGAACAAGAAACAGGAAGAATAGACTGGAATTTTGAAACACAAGAAGATGAAAAAGAAATAAAACCTGCTTTAGTTTTAAGAAAGATTGAAAAATAGCCATTTATATTGAGAATAATGCTTGACTTATATCGATTAGTACGGTAATATGTACACAAGAAAAAAGGAAAAGGAGAAAACAAAATGGCAAAGAAAGAATTAAAAAACGAAAATTTACAACTTTTAGAAATCGCTAAGAAAAACTCATATGCAGTAGAAAACAGAGGAGATTTAGAAAAAAGAAATAACGACTCAGAAGACTTCTTAGACATTTCAGTATGGTCTTTAAAAGAAATGCTTAGAGAAGCGTATGAACTTGGCAAGCAAAACAAATAAAAAGATTGAAAAATAGCCATTTATATTGAAAATTATACTTGACTTATTCTTAGATGTACGCTAATATGTACACAAGAAATAAGGAAGAGGAGGAAAACAAAATGACAAGTTTTGAAAAAGATTATAAGGCAGCATTAGAAGGAGACGAAATTGAGGTATTAACAAGAAGAAAGAAAGAAATAGAAGATTTAGAAAAGAAACTAAGAGAAACAAGAAACAATTTTAGAGCTCAATGCATATATCAAGAGCTAACCCAACTAAGAGATGAATACAATAAAATAGACGATTTATTTTAAAATAAAAGACAAAACGAGTTAGGCTCTATTTGTCGTAGTGAACTAGCTAAAGGCTAGTATTTTTTATGCCCATTTTCAGAAAGGAGGACCAATGAAAAAGAAATACACACCAAGTAAATTCATGCTAGCAAACTCAAGATATGATAAAAAGAAGGCTGACTATGCTGTTACCTTTATAGAGTGTCTTAAGCACACAAAAGGTAGATGGGCAGGCAAAGATTTTAAGCTTATAGATTGGCAAGAAGAAATTATTAGAGATTTATTTGGTATTGTAAAAGAAACTGGTTACAGACAATTCAATACAGCATATATAGAAATTCCAAAGAAGATGGGAAAGTCAGAACTTGCAGCAGCTGTAGCTTTACTTCTTACGTGTGGCGATGGAGAAGAGAGAGCAGAAGTATATGGATGTGCTGCAGATAGACAACAAGCAACTATCGTTTTTGATGTCGCAGCAGATATGGTAAGAATGTCCCCTGCACTTTCTAAGAGAGTAAAAATACTAGCATCACAGAAGAGAATGATATATAAACCTACAAATTCTTTTTATCAAGTATTGTCGGCAGAAGCATATTCAAAACATGGATTTAATATTCACGGAGTTGTTTTTGATGAACTACATACACAGCCTAATAGAAAATTATTTGATGTAATGACTAAGGGATCTGGAGATGCAAGAACACAACCCTTATATTTTTTAATAACCACTGCAGGAACAGATACAAAGTCAATCTGCTACGAAACACATCAAAAGGCAGTAGATATTCTTGAGGGCAGAAAGACTGATCCTACATTCTACCCAGTTATTTATGGAGCTAATAGAGATGATGATTGGACTGACGAGAAAATTTGGTATAAAGCTAATCCCTCACTTGGCATAACTGTACCAATAGAAAAAGTAAGACAAGCATTCAACTCTGCTAAGCAGAACCCATCAGAAGAGAACTCATTTAGACAGCTAAGACTTAATCAATGGGTAAAACAAGCTATAAGATGGATGCCAATGGATAAATGGGATTTATGCAATTTTGCTGTCAATGAAGATGAATTAAAAGGTAGAGTCTGTTATGGTGGTCTAGACCTTTCATCTACAACGGATATAACAGCTTTTGCTTTAGTGTTTCCACCACTAGATGAAGATGATAAATTTCAGATACTACCTTACTTTTGGTTACCAGAAGACAATCTTGATTTAAGAGTAAAAAGAGACCATGTAAACTATGACTTGTGGAAAAGGCAAGGTTTTATACAAACAACAGAAGGTAATGTAGTTCACTATGGATTTATAGAAAAATTTATTGAAAATTTGGGAGAAAAGTATAATATAAGAGAAATAGCGTTCGATAGATGGGGAGCGGTTCAGATGGTTCAGAATCTTGAAAATATGGGTTTTACAGTAGTGCCATTTGGACAGGGCTTCAAAGATATGTCACCACCTACAAAAGAATTGATGAAGTTAACACTCGAAAGGAAAATAGCTCATGCAGGACACCCAGTTTTAAGATGGATGATGGACAACATATTTATACGAACAGATCCAGCTGGGAATATTAAGGCAGATAAAGAAAAATCCACAGAAAAGATAGACGGAGTTATTGCTACAATTATGGCACTTGATAGGGCTATAAGGTGTGGCAATGATACAAGTGAATCTGTTTATGATGATAGAGGATTGATTGTTTTTTAATATGGGTATAATTAAATAAATAAAAACATTTTTGAGGTGATATTCATGAGGAATAGAGAAGATATTATTCGTTTATGGTTTGATATGTGGATAAAAAAACAAGATTTAGGAATTAAAGATATTTTTGCTAATGATATTGTGTATACAGAAAGTTGGGGACCAAAGTATAATAATCGCAGTACACTCGAGTTATGGTTTAAAGAATGGAACAGTCGTGCAAAAGTTGAAACATGGGATATTGTACAATTTTTAGACTTTAAAGACCAATCAATTGTGGAATGGCATTTTAAATCAGTGATGAATAATGGGAAAATTGATGAATTTAATGGAATTTCTTTGGTTAAATGGGGTTTTGATAATAAAATAATAGAATTAAAAGAATTTGGATGTAATATAGATAATTATAATCCATATGCTTATGGAGAGATTCCTAAATTTAGAAAAGAAAAGTCAAAGTGGTTTTAACATATATTTATTCATGATATTTTTTTAGCATCTACATTAGTAGGTGCTTTTTTCATACCTACTTTTAGGAGGTGGTAATATAAACATTTTAAATTTAATATTTAAGTCGAGGGACAAGCCAAAAGACGGGGAGAGAATATCTTCATCGTCTTTTTTGTTTGGTAGAACAATTGTAAATAAGGAAGTTAATGAATTTACAGCTATGCAGATGACAGCAGTATATTCGTGTGTTAGAGTTCTTGCAGAAACTTTAGCTGGACTACCTTTACATCTTTACAAAAAAGAGAATTCTAGTTCTAAAAAAAAAAGCAAAACAACACTCTTTATATTTCTTATTACATGATGAACCAAATAGTGAAATGACTTCATTTGTATTTAGAGAAACATTAATGACACATCTTTTACTATGGGGTAATGCATACGCTCAAATAATAAGAAATGGAAAAAACGAAATTGTCGGTCTTTATCCTTTGATGCCAAATAAGATGACTGTTATGAGAAGTGAAGACGGAGAAATCTTCTATAAATACAAGTATAAGTATGAGGATGTTTATTTATTAAAAGAAGACGTTCTTCACATACCAGGACTTGGATTTGATGGACTTATTGGATATTCGCCAATTACAATGGCAAAAAATGCTATAGGCATGGCTATGGCTTGTGAAGAATATGGTGCCTCTTTCTTTCAAAATGGAGCCCAACCAGGTGGCGTTTTAGAGCATCCTGGTATCATTAAGGATCCTGAAAGAGTTAGGGAATCTTGGAATGCTGCATTTCAAGGACCAAAGAATGCAAACAAAGTAGCTGTACTCGAAGAAGGAATGAAGTATCAACCAATAGCTATTGCTCCAAGTGAGGCTCAATTTTTAGAAACTAGAAAGTTTCAGTTAAATGAAATAGCAAGAATTTTCAGAGTTCCACCTCATATGATAGGAGACCTAGAAAGGTCGTCTTTTTCAAATATTGAACAACAGTCACTTGAGTTTGTTAAATATACTCTCGATCCATGGATAATTAGATGGGAGCAATCTCTAGAGAGATCACTATTAACAAAAAAAGAAAAAGAAAACTATTTCATTAAGTTTAATCTTGATGGACTTTTAAGAGGAGACTATGAATCAAGAATGAATGGTTATGCTGTCGGAAGACAGAATGGGTGGATGAGTGCAAACGATATACGAGAGTTAGAAAATCTTGATAGAATTTCAGCTGAAGAAGGTGGCGACCTATATCTTGTTAATGGAAACATGCTACCACTTAATAAGGCGGGAGTTTTTTATGAAAAGAATGGAGGTAATGATTTAGAGGATGAAAAATAAAATATTTTGGAACTGGAAAGAGAATGAAAATGAACTCTATATAGATGGGGTTATAGCAGAAGAGTCTTGGTTTGATGATGAAATCACACCAAGGCTCTTTTTTGAAGAATTAAAAAATAAAAAAGGTGACATAACGGTATGGATCAACTCACCTGGTGGCGACTGTATAGCAGCATCAAGAATTTACACAATGCTTTTAGAACACAAAGGTAATGTAACTGTAAAGATTGATGGGCTTGCAGCATCAGCTGCTTCAGTTATCGCTATGGCAGGAACTGAAGTTTTAATGAGCCCTACATCTTTAATGATGATCCATAACCCGTTGACTGTAGCCATTGGCGATTCGAAAGAAATGCAGAAAGCTATAGAGATGCTTAATGAAGTCAAAGAATCAATTATAAACGCTTATGAAATCAAGACAGGACTTTCCAGAAAAGAGATTTCTGATCTTATGGATGGAGAGACTTGGTTTGATAAGAACAAAGCCATAGAGATGGGATTTTGTGATGGTACTCTAAGCGATAAGAGAAAAGATGAAAAAGTAACAAATATGGTCTTTTCTAGAAGAGCAGTAACTAATTCACTCATGACAAAAATAAAGAAAGAAGTAAAGAACCACTCAATAAACGAAGTGGAAGAAAGACTAAGTCAAATAAAAAATAAATGGAGGTAATTATATGACTTTAAATGAACTAATTGAAAAAAGAACAGAGGCATGGAACAATGCAAAGAATTTTGCTGATTCCAAAAAAGATGAGAACGGCTTAATGTCTGACGAGGACTTTAAGACTTACGAAGAAATGGAGAAGACAATCGAGAACTACTCTCGTGAAATTAACAGAAAAAAGAGGGAGGAAGAAATGGACAAAGACCTAGCAAAACCTACCACTCAAGCTTTAACAAACGAACCTACAGTAGGTAATGATGAAGAAATACCAATGAGATATAGAAACGTTTATAAAAAATCAATGATGAACGCTCTAAGATCAAACTTTAGAGATATTTCAAACGAACTAAAAGTTGGAGCAGACGAGAGTGGTGGATATTTAGTTCCAGATGAACTTGAGAAAGAAATAGTAAGTGGACTTGAAGATGAAAACATTATCAGAAAGCTAGCTTCAAAAGTTAAAACTTCAGGACTTCACAAAATAAATATTGCTGCTACAAAACCAGCAGCTTTATGGGTTGAAGAAGGTGGACAACTTACATTTGGTGACGGCAAGTTCGACCAAGTTTCACTTGATGCTCACAAGCTTCATGTTGGAGTTAAAGTAACAGAAGAGCTTTTATACGATTCAGCTTTTGATTTGGAAAGCTATATCACAGAAGAATTCACAAAAGCATTAGCTAATGCTGAAGAAGATGCCTTCTTAAATGGAGACGGTGTAAATAAGCCTACAGGAATTTTTGATGCTAAAAAAGGTGGAGAAATTGGAGTAACATCTAAGGCTGCAACAATAACATCAGATGAATTAGTAGACCTTGTTTATTCATTAGACAGACCATACAGAAAAAAGGCTGTATTTATTCTAAACGATGCAACAGTAGCTCAAATAAGAAAGCTAAAAGATGTTAATGGTGCATATATTTGGCAACCTTCACTAAAAGATGGAGAACCAGATAGACTATTAGGATATCCAGCATATACATCTGCATATGCACCAAAGGCAGAAAAAGGAAAGTTTGCTGTAGCGTTTGGCGATATTTCTTATTACAAGATTGGTGATAGAGGATACAGATCATTCCAAGACTTAAAAGAATTATTCGCTGGTAATGGTATGGTAGGCTTCTTAGGCAAAGAAAGAGTTGACGGAGTGCTAGTACTAAGAGAGGCTGTTAAGCTATTAAAAATAGGAACTACAGCATAGGAAAATGAGCATGATAACTCTTGATGAGGCTAAGACGTATTTAAGAGTTGATTTTGATGATGAGGATGAGTATATAAAGACGCTCATCCTTTCATCAATAGAGCATTGCAAAGAAATTGCAAGAGTCGATAGCGATGAGCAGCTTGCTACCCATAAAAATGCTAAAATTGCTGTACTATATATGATTGCATATCTTTATGAACACAGAGAAGAGGCTGACCACGCAGAGCTTAATTTAACACTTAGAGCTCTATTATTTGGTATAAGAAAGGCTGAGTTTTAATGAAGATAGTTGACCTTAATAAAAAAATAAAGATACAAAATAAGAAGCTTGAAATAGACAAGATTGGAAACCATAAATCTATTTGGAGTGACTATATTACAACTAATGCATATATATCCTTTCAAGGAAAAGGAGAGGCAGTATTTTTAGGCATGGAGCAAGATAGCTCTGATATATCTTTTACCATTAGATATCAGCAAAAATTAAAATCAATAAACTCTAGTGAATATAGAATTAGCTTCGATGAAAATATATACAATATACTATCAGTTGATTTTATGAATTATAAAAATAAGCTGATTAAACTAAGATGCAAGAAGGTGTCAAGATGAATGTGAAGATAGATAACTTAGCTAGTGAAATAATGAAAGGCTTAGAAGATTATTCTAAGATGGCTAGCGATGAACTGAAGAGTGAGGTTAAGAAAGCAGCTAAAAATATCAAACAAGATATAAAGGATACAGCTCCAGTTGGAAGGACTGGTAGATATGCAAAGTCATGGACTGTAAAAAATAATAGAGAGACTTCTAATTCAATCGAGCTTATAGTTCACTCAAGAGATAGATATCAGCTAGCACACTTACTTGAAAAAGGTCATGTGCTTAGACAGGGTGGCAGAGTAAAGGCAAAGCCTCATATAGCACCAGCAGAAGAAAAAGGAGTCAGGGAATTGGAAGAAAACATTATAAGGAAGTTAAAGAATGGATAGACTAATAAAAATTTTAGAAGAGATAGGACTTCCTTTTGCTTATTCGCATTTTGCTGAAGGAGAGAGTCCAGACCCACCTTTTATGGTATATCTGTTTCCAAAAAATAAACACTTTGGAGCAGATGGACTTGTTTATTATAAAAATACAGAAGTGAATCTTGAGGTCTACACAGATAAAAAAGATTTACAATTAGAAGAAAAAATAGAAGAAATACTTGATAGAGAAAAGATATACTATGAAAAATCAGAAGTATGGATTGAATCTGAAAGGCTGTATGAAGTTCTCTACGAGTTTACTTTAAAGATAAATTATAAGGAGGAATATAATGGCTAATAAAGTTAAATTTAACATATGTAATGTTCACTATGCTCTTTTCGATAAAACAGAAGATGGTACGATTAAATACAAAGAACCAGTGCCAATGCCTGGTGCCGTATCTATTTCATTAGAGCCTAATGGAGAGCCAGAAAGCTTTTATGCTGACGGGATAGAATATTACACAATTTCTAATAACATGGGTTATGATGGCGACCTAGAAATAGCACTAATTCCAGAGTCGTTTAGAACAGATGTTTTAATGGAAAAAGTAGATACAAATAAAGTTCTTATTGAATCATCTAATTCAGAGACAGCGAACTTTGCTCTTCTTTTTGAGTTTGATGGAGATCAAAAGAAAATCCGTCACATCATGTATAACTGCTCTGCTGCAAGACCAAAACTTGAAGGAGAGACAAATGAAGAGTCAAGGGAAGTTCAACCAGAAACTTTATCAATTCAAGCAAGACCTCTTCCAAATGGAAATGTAAAAGCAAGAACAGGAGATTCAACAACCAAGGAGACTTACGAAGGATGGTATAAGTCAGTTTATATGCCTACAGAAACTGCAGTAACACCTACAAAAGCAAGTGTAGGAGGAAAATAGTAATGGCATTAACAAAAACAATAGAGATTGACGGCAAAGATGTTGTCTTTCGTGCATCAGCAGCAATCCCTAGAATATATAGAATAAAATTTGGCAGAGATATTTTTAAAGACCTAATAGAACTAGAGAGGTCAATAAAAAAGAATGATAAAAATGAATCTAACCTTGACATAGGTTCGTTAGAATTGTTTGAAAATATAGCCTATGTAATGGCTAAGCATGGGGACAAATCTGTTCCAGATAGCACAGAAGAATGGTTAGATAATTTCTCAACATTTTCTATATATCAAATCCTACCTCAGCTAATAGAGCTATGGGGACTTAATATAAAGATGGAGGAAAAATCTAAAAAAAAGTAAGACCGACAGAAAGACCAATGACTACACCCTTATTTTTACTAAGGGCAGTGGAACTTGGTCTTTCTGTTTCTGACTTAGGTTTATTAACCATTGGACTTGTAAACGATATGTTTATTGAAAAAAGTAATGATGATTACAAGTATAAAGAAGTAGCGACACAAGACGATTTTGACAAATTTTAATGAATAAACTATTTAAGCATCGTTAAGCGATGGATATTTTCATATAAAATTAAGGAGGTGAGATATTGGCAAATAGAGTAAAAGGGATTACTGTTGAAATTGGAGGAGATACCACCAAGCTTCAAGAGGCACTAAAGGCAGTAAATACTGAGATAAAACATACCCAGTCTGAACTTCGTGATGTAAATAAACTTCTTAAACTTGATCCTGGCAATACTGAGCTTATCTCACAAAAGCATAAACTTCTAGGACAGACATTAGAAGAAACAAAAAACAAGCTTAATTCACTAAAAGAGGCACAGAAACAAGCAGAACAGGCTCTAGCTGAAGGCAAAATCTCACAAGAGCAATATGATGCCTTAAAAAGAGAGATCATAGAAACAGAACAAGCACTTAAATCTCTTGAAAAGCAAGGTGCAACAACTAATCAAACATTACAAAATGTAGCTATTGCAGGAGAAAAATGGCAAAACACTGGACAGAACATAGAAAATGTCGGCAAAAAGATTATGCCAGTATCTCTCGCTGTAGCTGGACTTGGTGCAGTAGCTGTAAAAACAGCAGCAGACTTTGATTCTGGTATGTCAAAGGTAAAGGCTGTATCTGGAGCAACTGGCTCTGATTTTGATGCTCTTTGCAAAAAAGCAAGAGAAATGGGTGCGAAGACAATGTTTTCAGCTAGCGAAGCTGCAGATGCTATGAACTATATGGCAATGGCTGGATGGAAAACTAAGCAAATGATAGATGGTATTGATGGTGTTATGAACCTTGCTGCAGCCAGTGGCGAGGATCTAGCTACTACCTCAGATATAGTTACAGATGCTCTTACTGCCTTCGGATTAAAAGCAGAAGATTCATCTCATTTTGCTGACGTTCTTGCAGCTGCATCTTCTAATGCCAATACGAATGTTTCTATGATGGGTGAAACATTTAAGTATGCTGCACCAATCGCTGGAGCTTTAGGATACTCAGTAGAAGACATGGCTGTAGCTATAGGTTTGATGGCAAACTCTGGTGTTAAAGGCTCGCAGGCAGGTACTGCTCTAAGATCTGCATTGACAAGACTAGCATCACCAACTAAAGAAGTTTCAAATGGTATGGCTATGCTTGGTTTAACTGTAGAGGATATTCAAGGATTGTCACTTGACGAAACATTGATGACATTTAGAAATGCTTTTGCTAGTCTAGATGGAACTCAACAAGCACAGGCTGCTTCATTGATATTTGGCAAAAATGCTATGTCTGGTATGCTTGCAATAATTAACGCTAGCGAGCAAGATTACAATAATTTAAGTGATGCTATATATAACGCTGACGGATCAGCTGAGAAGATGGCAAACACTATGCAGGATAACTTAGGCGGACAGCTTAAGATATTAAAATCAGCTTTAGAGGAATTAGCTATATCATTTGGAGAGCTTTTGATGCCTGCAGTTAGAGGCTTAGTAGATTTCTTGACTAAGCTTGTAAATGGAATAAATGCACTACCAGAGCCTGTTAAAGGTATTATTGCAACCATAGGAGTTTTAATTGCTGCTATTGGTCCTATTCTTGTTATAGTAGGCAAACTTGTATGGTCAATTGGTACGATTATGACACAAGGTCCACTAGTAGTTGGAGCCTTTGCAAAAGTAGCTGGCTTTGTAACTGGAACTATTATCCCTGCTATAACAGCTGTCGTATCAGCAATAGGTATAGTACCTATTGTAATAGGTGCTGTAATCGCTGTTTTAGTTCTTTTATGGAATAAGTGTGAATGGTTTAGAAATGGTGTTATTGCAGTTTGGGAAGCAATAAAAGAAGCGACAATAACAGTATGGAATGCAATAAAAGATTTCTTTTCTGAACTTTGGAATTCAATATCTACAATATTTACTGATACGTGGGATGCAATAAAGAATACAACGACTACTGTTTTTAATAGCATCAGTGAATTTTTCAAAACAGCGTGGGAAAATATTAAGAATTTTGTAGTAACAAGTATTGAAAATATTAAAACAAGCATTGAAACAGTATGGAATGCAATTAGCACATTTTTCACTACAATACTTACAACGATATCAACTTTTATAAGTACAACATGGAATAACATAAAAACAGCAGTTGTTACCACTGTAAATACATTGAAAACAACGATTGAATCTATATGGAATGCGATAAAGAATACTATATCAACAGTTATTAATGCAATTAAAACATTTGTTATTAATACATGGAATAATATAAAGAATAGCGTTACTTCAGTAATAAATGGAATAAAATCAACTGTATCTAATGTATTCAATGCGATGTTTTCAACAATTTCAAATACAATGTCAAACATAGTTAATACAATAAAAACTGGCTTTAATAACGCAGTATCATTTATTCAAAACCTTATATCTAGTGCATATAACTGGGGAGCAGATTTAATTAATGGAATTATTAATGGTATAAAAAGTGCTATAGGTGGAATCGCATCTGCAGTTTCTAATGTAGCATCTACAATAAAATCCTTCCTGCACTTCTCAGTACCAGATGTAGGCCCATTAACAGATTATGAAACATGGATGCCAGACTTTATGAAAGGCTTAGCAAGAGGGATAGAAAAGACTAGAAATTTAGTCCAATCATCAATGAAGAATGTGGCAAGCGATATGGTTTTAAATCCAAGTTTAGCAACGGTTGGAGCAAGTGTCACTCAAGCTAGCTCGGTTGATATAGGAGGACAAATTAAAGCTGCACTATCAAATATTGACTTAAAAGCTGAACAATCTGGCGACATAGTTATACCTGTATATTTAGGAGGTACACTCCTAGATGAGGTCATAGTAAGTGCATCTCAAAGAAGAAATTTAAGAAGTGGAGGTAGGTAAATGAAGCATCAATCATATTTAATAATTGAAGGAGTAGACCTGCCTCTACCTAACTCTTATTCTATTGATTTTAGAGATATAGAGGCAGACACAGGAGGAGAGACAGAAGCAGGTACTATTCAAAGAGATATTATTAGAAGTAAAGTAGCTAGCATATCAGTTGACTTCTCATGTAGTCCCAAGCTAGTGAAAGTATTAAGCAAATTTACTAAGAAAGCTAAGTTAAAAGTTAAATACTTAGACACAGAAGATTTATCATTAAAAGATGCAGAGATGTACATTGATGGTTTTAAAACAAAGCTAGTGAAAGATACTTCATATAAAGGGCTTTGGAATGTATCGTTTTCTTTGGAGGAATATTAATGTATTCTACAAGTGCAGATTTTAAAACAGAAATAAAGAAAAATTCTCGTAGCTTTTATTGGACTGGCAATATCATTTTAAAAGATAAGAAAGTAATCCCTTTTACAAATAGTGACATATTAAAAGGATCTGGATATATTCACAGGTCGTGTTCAGGTTCATCAGAGCTTGAGATAGGAACAGTTTATGCTGCGGAGTTTGGCATCAGTTTATTTTCAAATATCGACAGATACAGCCTTGAAGATTCTAAGCTTGAGCTTTTTTATCATCAAGTTTTATCTAATGGAAAAGTTGAAACGATACCTATGGGAATATTTGATGTAACAGAAGCGAATAGGTCTAAGAAAATACTAGAACTTAAAGGCTATGACTATATGCTACGCTTTGATAAGAACTTTCCTATTACAGATACCTTTGGATCTGCGTACGACCTTTTAAGTCTTTCATGTGAAAAATGCAAAGTTAAGCTAGGAATGAGCGAGGACGATATAAAAGCCTTTGCTAATGGGCAGGAAGCCTTAGCAATTTATAAAGAAAATGATATAGAAACTTATAGAGACTTTATTCACTATATTGCATCAACACTGGGAGTTTTTGCTCAAATTAATAGAACAGGCGAGCTAGTTCTTATGAAGTATTCAGAAAAAGTTTCAACAAGCATTAATGCTAAGGAGAGGTTCTCATCTTCAATATCTGATTTTAAAACTAGGTACACAGCAATTAACTCAACGAATGCAAAGACTAAAATTGCAGAATACTACTCCTTGGATGAAGACAACGGCTTGACTATGAATCTAGGGATAAACCCACTTATGCAACTTGGACTTGAAGAGAAAAGACAAAGAATGTGTGAAGCTCTATTAAATGAAGTGACTAAAATACAGCACACACCTTTTGATATGGAAACAATAGGTGATCCTTCTCTTGATCTTGGAGATAGGATTGAAATAATATATTCCAATGAAACAATAGAAGGTCTGATTACAGATATTGAATATAAGATAAATGGAAAACACAGAATTATTGGTGTTGGAAAAAATCCATATCTTTCAAGAGCTAAAAGCAAAAATGATAAAAACATCACTGGTCTAATAAATCAGATTGAATCTGAGAAGCTAGTGGTGCATTCTTATTCTAACTATTCAGCTATCAATCTATCTACAACAGACACACCAATTATTAGAATTGAGTTTGCTTCAGATAAAGAAACAGAAGCATTATTTAATGCAACAATTTTATTAAATGTTATATGTGACACAGAAGAAAAACACAGGAAGGTAAAAAGAAAAGAAACTAAAAAAGTTGAGGTCCTTAATGACGAGAAAAAATCATTCAACCCACCAAAGTTTGAAAACAAAGAAGTTATTGAAGATCTTGAGCTTATAGAAACAGTTGAAGTTCCTACTCGTTTAGTTGTCACTTACGTTTTCAATGATACAAAAATTGAGCACCACATACCAAAGGAAACTTACATGAGTGGTGAGCATATATTAAACCTTTTTTATCCTTTGACAAAAATAAAAGAGAAAACAATGAATAACTTCTCAGTACTTATTAGGCTAGAATCTGGTAAGGCTATGATAAGCAAGGATAATGCTATAGCAGCAATATCTGGTCAATCACTAGGTTCTAATGAAGAGTGGGATGGAAAGATTAAGGTTGATGAAACTTGGAGCAGAGTTGATATATCTAAACTATTCATGTTTAGAGGTTTGAAAGAAAAATACGATATTAAAGTTGAAACTCCAAAAAATATAATTTTTAGTGAGAAAATACAGAAGACTAAGTATATAGGACTTAAAGTTGGATATCTAAATAACAACAATAATGCTGAAATATAATAAAAGGAGGAATGCTTATGTTTAAAGGTAAAGCAACTATCGAACTCACAGATGTTAATACTAGCAAGAAGGAAGTGTATGAGGAAGAGAACCTGGTAACCAATGCTGTAAAAGATCTTTTTAGCCTTAATCCTAGTGGTCTTATGTATCAGAATGAGTCTAGCACCACAGGATTTAAGGAGGAGTTGTTTCCAATAGCTAATAAATGTTATGGTGGAATACTTCTTTTTGAAGACCGCTTGGAAGAAGATCCAAATAAATATATAGTACCGTCATCTAATAATGTTATAGGTTTTGCTTCTGACAATGTAAATACTACAGATTATGAAAAAAGAGGATCTGCAAATTTAGCAGAATCTAAAGCTCTAGAAAACGGATACAAGTTTGTATGGGACTTTTCAACCTCACAAGCTAATGGCAAAATATCATCTTTAGCACTAACTCATTATAAAGCAGGAAGATTTTTTTATGGAAATAAATATGGAAGAAACGCATTATTATACTTAAACTCAGTAGGTAATAGAAACACTAGCTATGAAATACTTAGAATATATATAGGCATGGTGGAGGCTGATGTAAAGAATAATACTTTTACATCGATATTTTTAAGAAGCAATAAAACATTAGAAATAGTAAAATTTAAAGAAGATTATTTAAATATAGGTCTTAATAACCCGATGGCTGGCTATACTATGCAAAAAATTGATAAAAAAATAATTGATTTCAGTAAAATATGTGAAGATTTGTATAATTGGAAAAATTGGATATTTTTTGACGGCAAGGATGGTTACTGGTATGGTTTTACAAAAGATGGAAACCTTAGACGAGTCAAAATAAAAAAATCTGACTACAGTTATACAGTTGATAATTTTGATATTGGAAAAGTATCTCTTAATGAGTTTGGAACATACAATGAAAATACCAATGGGTATTGTAGTAGAACTATTTCTAGTGCTTTTAATAATGGTTATTTATACGTACCCGATTTTAATTCGATTAATATATATAAAATAAATATCAATAATCCTGTAGACATTGTGAAAATACCTCTTAATTTTAAGGGAAAAATTGCTTACGGTAGATATTGTAGTAATTATATGTATAAGCTAGGTGACTATATATTATGTTATAACTTTGAAATAAATTCAAAAGATGAAATTATTAAAAGTTTTAGCGATAACTACGAAGGAGTAGGATTAGACAATATATCAACTGAATTAATAGAAATAGGACCATTTAGATTAGGTTATGGAAAATATGATGATACATTATACAAAAAATTATATTTACACACGCCATATCTAGGTACAATTAACAATTTATCTACGCCAATATTAAAAACTGCAGATAAGACAATGAAAATAACTTATACATTAACAGAGGAGGAAGGAAATGAATAAAATTTTAGAAAGTCTCAAATACGTCTTTATAGTCATAGGTGGCTATATAGGCTTTTACTTAGGAAGCATTGACGCTTTTATCTACACCTTACTTGCATTTATAATAGCAGATTATATAACAGGTGTTTTAAGAGCTGGAGTAGAACGAAAGCTCTCATCAAGCGTAGGATTTAAAGGAATAGCAAAGAAGATTGTTATATTTATTGTTGTTGGTATAGCAAACTTATGCGATGTAAATTTAATTAAAGGTGATGGTACTATGATAAGAACAGCCATCATCTTTTTTTATATAGCTAATGAAGGTTTATCTATATTAGAAAATACAATGGCAATAGGTTTACCTGTTCCAGAAAAACTTAGAGAAATGCTTGAGCAGCTAAAGGAGGACAAGTAAATGTCAAACAGCTCACTAATCCAAGATAAGATACTATCTCCAAATCATAGTGGAAAGAGAAGTGAAAAAATATGCAAGATTGCAATACACCATGCTGCTGGAGTTATTAATGGAAGAAATTTAGCATCTCTATTTGTATCAAAAACAAGAAAAGCCTCAGCAAATTACTGCTTAGGATCAGATGGAGTTATAGTTCTTGGTGTTGATGAGCAAAATAGAGCTTGGACTACATCTTCATCTTGGTGCGACAACAGGGCAGTAACAATTGAAGTGGGAAATTCTACCTGTGCACCACAGTGGCTGGTGTCTAATTATGTATTAAAAAGACTTATTGATTTGGTTACAGACATTTGTAGAAGAAATGAAATTTATCCATGCACATATACTGGAGGAAAAGATGGTGTTTTGCAAATGCATAAATGGTATGCAAAAACAAGCTGCCCTGGTCCATACCTTTCAAATAAGCTAGCATTTATCGCTGACGAAGTCAATAAAAAACTAAGAGCAGACAATAACAAGCCTATGGAAGTATCAACAATGTATCGAGTAAGAAAATCATGGAAAGATGCAAAAAGCCAGATAGGAGCATTTAAGTATTTAGAACTTGCTAAAAGGTGTGTTAATAAAAATCCACAGTATAAAGTTTTTGACGATAAAGGTGCTATTGTTTATGAAATAAAAAATGATAGTAAAACAGATATGATTGCCAGAGAAGTCATTCGAGGACTTTGGGGCACGGGGAGCGAAAGAAAAAGACGCTTGCTAGAAGCTGGATATGATTATTATGATATACAGAAAAAGGTAAATGAAATAATTAAATAGTAAGCAAATGAGCCTAATGGGACTATACATCTCATAAAAATCTGATCCATTAATTTTTCGTAAGTGCACGTACACTTACTGTGCTTGCTACAAAAGAATAATTAGAGTAGCAAGCGTTAAGCGTGTATTAAAATTATTAATGATTATATCATACTTAAGTATGATTTTCTACTATTCATATTGACATAAAGAAGATAAGTGTATATAATGATAACAAAGTTATCATTATTCCGCAAAATTATAAATTGAGCAATTAGTCGAGGCGGTGAGGATATGACAGAAATTACTGGTTACGATTTAACACATAAAAAGATTATGGATAGTGGTAAAGTTAATTTTTTAAATGATGGTTATGAACGAGCTAATTTAAGAAAAATTTGCAAAGATGCTGGGGTTACAACGGGTGCTTTTTACAGGCATTTTAATGATAAAGAAGATTTATTTATCAGTTTAGTTGATCCATTGGCAAACGAACTTTTGGGTTTTTATAGCAAGTTTGAAGAGGAATCTTTTCAAAACATAGAAAAAAATTGTGGAGAAGATTTATCAAAAATTAACATTGAAGGGTCAATTGAATCTGCATTATATATGTTTAGCAAAAAAGATTTATTTAATCTTTTAATATTTAAATCATATGGTACGAAATATGATAATTTTATAGAGCTTCTTGTGGAAAAGGAAGATATAAACAGACATAAAGCGTTTCAGATTATTTCAAAGAAAAAGAATATAAAATCAGAAGTCCCTAAAGATGCAATGCATTTGTTAAACCATGCCTATATTAATGCGTTGTGTGAAATTATAATACATTCCCAAACAGAAGAAGAAGTAAAGTTAAACACAAGAATAATTTCGAAATTTTTTTATGATGGATGGGAGAAATTGAGAGGTTTTTAAATATAAGGGAAAGGGTATTAAACACCCTTATATTTTTTAAAGTAAAGATAACTAAGTTAGCTAATAAAGTTATCTATCATATGGAGGTGTTAAAGATGAAAGAAAAAAGGAAAGGAGGGTTCCATTGAAAAATAATTATATGAAACGCCTATGGCAGCTGGCAGAAGGAGAACATAAAGCCCTCAAGCTTTCCATTTTTTTGGCAGTTATTGGGGTTCTTTTAGGTATGTTGCCTTATTTTGGCGTAAGCAAAATTGTTTATGGTTTGTTTGTTGGAAATAAAGATTTTTCTTTCTACCTACCTTGGTGTTTTCTAATCTTGATTGGCTATTGCTTAAAACCAATTTTTTACGCCAAGGCCTTGGCAGAGTCCCATAAAGCAACCTTCTCTGTTCTAAGAAATGTACGAATCATGCTCTTGGAAAAGCTGCCTAAAATGCCTCTTGGTACGATTATTGACACCCATAGTGGTGATTTAAAGACAATCATTGTTGATCAAGTAGAAAAAATGGAACGACCTTTGGCTCACTTATTGCCTGAGATGACGGCGAATATTTTAGGGCCTGTATCCATCTTCATCTATCTATTAATTTTAGATTGGAGAATGGCTTTATTGTCACTCGTTTCAATTCCGGTAGGTATGTTTTTTATGTCATTAATTATGAAAGGTTATGCAGAAGATTATAGTAAGTCGGTTGCGACCAATACCGAAATGAATAAAACAATTGTTGAGTATGTTGGCGGAATTGAAGTGATTAAAACTTTTAATCAAGGCGAAAAATCCTATGGGAAATTCACCGATAAAGTGATAGCTAATGCTTCATTTTATTATCATTGGATGAAAAAATGTCAAATGCCAGTGTCCTTATCCAAGAACATTTCACCAACAACTTTGATTACGGTATTACCTGTTGGTTGGATCATGTTTATTAATGGAAGTTTAGAGATGTCAACCTTTATTACGACCATCATTCTTTCTCTTGGTATAGCTGGTCCCTTACTAGCTGCTATTAACTTTGTCGATGCCTTAGCTCAAACAGGGACAACTGTCGGACGAATTGATGAAATCTTAAATGGGACAGAACAAGTTCATCGTAGAGAAAGAGTTCATTTAAAAAATCATGACATTGCTATCAAGAATCTACATTTCTCCTATGAACCAGGAGAAGAAGTTATTAAAGGAATCGATATGGTGATTCAAGAGCGAAGTTTAAATGCCTTTGTTGGGCCAAGTGGTTCAGGAAAGTCAACCATTGCCAAGTTAATTGCTGGTTTCTGGGACGTAGAACAGGGAGAAATATCGATTGGCGGAATTAATTTATTCAATATTCCACTTGAACAACTCTATGATTTAGTTGCTTTTGTTTCGCAGGATGTTTTCCTTTTTAACGATACCATCATGGAAAATATTCGAATGGGCAAGCCTTCGGCTAGCGATGAAGAAGTGATTGAAATTGCCAAAGCTTCAGGTTGTCATGATTTTATTATGTCTTTAGAGCATGGATATCAGACCAAAGTAGGGAGTGGAGGAAATCATTTATCAGGCGGTGAAAAACAGAGGATCACCATTGCTAGAGCCATGATAAAAGATGCTCCAATTATCATATTAGATGAAGCGACGGCTTATATTGATCCTGAAAATGAGCAAGTTTTACAAAAAGCAATTAATAAGCTTGTTCAGGGAAAAACTATCATTATGATTGCTCATAGGTTATCAACAATAACCAATGCAGACCAGATTTATCTCATCGATCATGGCAAACTTGTAGCAAGTGGCAATCATGAAGAACTTCTTAAAGAAAATAAACTTTATCAAGCCATGTGGGAAGCACATATCGGTGGAAAGGAGGTGGCTTAGATGTTAAGTGGACTTCGAAAGATATGGGCATTTGCAGATAAGGAACGAATAAATTTAAACAAGTCTGTTATTTTTGAATTTGTGTATGCCATCTTCAATATGTTGCAAATAGGAGCCATTTACTTTGTGCTTCAAGCCTTGGTGACAAAAGATTTTAATTCCTTTATAGCACTGAAGGTTTTTCTTATGCTGTTGGTAAGTATTGTCGGAAGGTCTTCTGCCAACTATTTTGCTCAATTAGATCAAACTCATGCTGGGTATTTTATGGTAGCTAATCGAAGAATAAGTATAGGAAAAATGCTGAAGACGGTTCCAATGGGATTCTTTAATGAAAATAATATTGGAAAAGTGACTGGTGTTTTAACAACTGTTCTAGATGACGTTGAGAATACAGCTCCTATGGTTTTAGTTGTTATGATGAGTGGCTTCATTAACTCATTTGTGTTCACCCTGATGATTTTATTTTTCGAGTGGAGAAATGGGCTGATTGTTATAGCAGGAACGGTTTTATATCTATATATTACTTCTGTCATGGAAAAAAAGTCGAGGACACTTGCTCCAAAAAGGCAAGAGGCACAATCTCTTTTAGTAGAAACGATTTTGGAATATATCCAGGGAATGCCGATCATTAAATCCTTTAATTTAACAGGAAAAGGGGACCAAACCGTACGCTCGGCACTAGAAGAAAGTCGCTCAGCCAATCTAGCCTTGGAGAAATTATTTACACCCTATACCATCGGGCAAGAGCTCGTTTTAAGAATTTCCAGTGTTGCCATGATTGTCCTTTCACTTTATTTTTATATCAATGGCACCATGGATTTATTGAAAGCAATTATGTGTATCATCATGTCATTCCTGGTGTTTGCAAGTATTCAATCCGCAGGATCCGCCATGGCGACATTAAGAGTTGCAACAAGTTCTATAGAACAAGTAGAAACAACAGAAAATATGCCTCAGATGGATATTGAGGGCCAGAAGATTACGCCTCATCATACAGATATT
Source organism: Fenollaria sp. C0166D3 (assembly GCF_056590255.1). Lineage (NCBI taxonomy): Bacteria > Bacillati > Bacillota > Clostridia > Eubacteriales > Fenollaria > Fenollaria sp. C0166D3. The sequence continues at coordinate 20,935 of NZ_JBWPVU010000008.1, read as the reverse complement.
GAATTCAATAATGTTAGCTTTTCTTATGATAAAATACCTATTTTAAGGGAGGTTTCCGTTCATATTCCGGAAAAGGCTATGACAGCCATTATTGGACCAAGTGGATCTGGTAAGAGCACCATGTGTTCGCTTATTTCTAGATTTTGGGACGTGGATCAAGGCAGCATATCGATTGGAGATGTCAATATTAAAAACTACACGCTTGAATCCTTAATGGATTTAATTAGCACCGTATTCCAAAATGTTTATCTTTTCCAAGATACCATCGAAAATAATATAAAATTTGGCAAACCACAAGCTAAGAAGGAAGAAGTCATAGAAGTGGCAAAAAAAGCCCAATGCCATGACTTTATTATGAATTTGCCAGAAGGCTATCAAACCATCATAGGCGAAGGCGGCACATCTCTTTCAGGCGGAGAAAGACAAAGAATATCAATAGCAAGGGCTATGATAAAAAATGCCCCGATTATTATTTTTGACGAAGCTACAGCAAATGTTGATCCAGAAAATGAGGATAAACTTCAAGAAGCCATAGAAAGTTTAACAAAAAACAAAACGGTTATAATGGTTGCTCATAGGTTAAAGACTGTTAAAAATGCGAATCAGATTATAGTTCTTAAAGACGGAAAATTAGAGGAGGTGGGGAAACATGAAGATTTAATTAGAAAAGAAGGCACTTATAAGAAATTTATAGAAGCAAGAGAAGAAACAGAAAGCTGGAAGATTAAACAAAATAAGGAGGATTTCAATGAAGAATCGATTAACAGCAAAGGATTTAATTAACGTAGGAATTTATACAGCTATTTATTTAGTCATATTTTTCGTAACAGGAATGCTAGGGGCTGTGCCAATACTTTATCCTACCATATTTATATTAATCCCAATATTAACAGGTATTCCATTTATGCTATTTCTAACCAAGGTAGAAAAGTTTGGAATGGTATCTCTAATGGGAATCATTTTAGGAGTATTTTGGTATTTTATGGGTTACACTTGGTTAGCACCAGCCGTGTATATTCCAATGGCAATTATTGCTGATGTAGTTATGAATACTAAAAAGTATAAAAGTTTTAAAGTTAATACAATAGGATTTTGGTTGTTTTCATGTGCTGAGTTAGGCTGTCAGATGCCAATGTGGGTTATGGCAGATACCTATATGGAAGGAGTAAAACAACAAATGGGTGAGCAATTTGCGACCGATTTAGCGAAATATATGCCACCATGGATGGGAATTGCTGCAATTGGCATCATGTTTGTTGGAGCAGTGATAGGTGCTAATCTAGGCAAGAAAATGTTGAAAAAACATTTTGAAAGAGCTGGAATTGCTTAATGGAGGCTTACAAAACTTATGTTCCCCCAATAAAGAAAGGCTTTTATTTAGATCCGAGAACAAAAATATTATTTATGGTATTCATTAGCACTATAATGTTTTTTGTCTATGACAATATAGGTATAGATATAGCGATAGTTTCTATCGCTATATTCTTGCTTGTATCTAATAAAAATTACAAAGCTGCAACCATATATGGAATTTTATTTGTTTTGGCTGTTATTTCAAATAAAACTAAAAATATGTATGAATTACCATCCATATTAAACATGATTAATGTATTGCTCAACTCATTAGTCATAAGGCTTTTTCCTATTTTCATGATGGGATACTATACGATTAGTTCCACCAAACCAAATGAATTTATAGCAGCTATGGTAAAGTGGAAAATTCCAAATGCATTTATTATTCCTGTTTCTGTAGTATTTCGTTTCATACCTACTCTAAAGGAAGAAAATAAGGCAATATCAAATGCTATGCGAATGAGGGGGATACGATTTAATAGTAAAAAAACAAAAGCCAATCCATCATTGTTTTTAGAGTACAGAATTATCCCGCTCCTATTTTCTGTTGTCAAAATAGGTGATGAACTTTCTGCATCAGCATTAACAAGAGGATTAGATAATGTTAAAGGCAGAACGAGCCTTGTTGAGGTTAAATTTAGCAAATATGATTTTTTGATTTTTCTATTGATTATAGGATTGATAGTTTGGTCTTTAGTATGAGGGGGAAAGAGATGATAAAATTTAACAATGCTAGCTTTACCTATAAGAGCAAAGAAAGACAAGGTGGAGTTTTTAATATAAGTTTATCCATTGAAGAAGGAGAATTTGTGCTACTGACAGGTGAGTCTGGATGTGGGAAAACTACTCTTACGAGACTAATTAATGGCCTTTCCCCTGAATATTATACTGGAGATTTACAAGGTGAAGTGGAGATCAATGGAGAAAAAGTAGGACAAACCAGCATTCAATCACTTTCAAAGGTAGTCGGCTCTGTATTTCAAAACCCAAAATCACAATTTTTTAATGTGGATTCTACAAGTGAAATAGCTTTTGGCCTTGAGAATATGGGTGTTGATAGAATGGAGATGCTTGACAGAATAGGAAAGGTAGCTTATACATTAAACATTCATGAACTGTTAGATAGGAATCTATTTAATTTATCAGGTGGTGAAAAGCAAAAAATTGCTTGTGCATCTACAGCTGTGATGGAAGCCCCTATTTTAGTTTTAGATGAGCCTTCATCAAATTTAGACATTGAAAGCATTGATGATTTAAAAAATATACTTAAATATTGGAAACAACAAGGCAAAACAATTATAATAGCTGAACATAGGTTATATTATTTAATGGACTTGGTCGACCGAGTTATTTATATGAAAGATGGTCGAATTAGCAAGGATTATAGCATTGAGGAATTTAAGGATATTTCAGACAAGAAGTTGCACGAGATGGGATTAAGATCTTCTCATATTCCTAAGTTTGAGAGTAAAGACATTGAGTATACCAATGAAATAGCACTTGATAATTTTTGTGTATATTACAATAAAGTGGATGGATTAGAAATCAATCATCTAGAACTTCCTAGAAAACATATAATAGGAATTCTTGGGAAGAATGGTGCTGGAAAATCTACCTTTGCCAATTGTCTGTGTGGTATTGCAGAAGAATCAACAGGGATAATGACCTTAGAAGGAAAAAGCTACGATAGCAAAGAAAGGCTTGAGATTTCTTATATGGTCATGCAAGATGTGAATAACCAACTCTTTACAGAGAGTGTCAAAGAGGAAATTACAGTTAGCCTTAGTTCAGATGAAATAAGTGGACAAGTAGATGAGATTTTAGCTCAATTAAATTTGTTGGAATTAAAAGAGCTCCATCCCATGTCGCTATCTGGAGGACAAAAGCAAAGAGTAGCTTTAGCTAGTGCCCTTGCTTCAAATAGTCGCATACTAATATTAGATGAACCTACCTCTGGTCTGGATTATCATAATATGTTAGATGTGGCTCAAAGTTTAAAGCAGATGAAAGATAAAACTTTTTTCCTCATCACTCATGATCCTGAATTACTAAAGGAGTGTTGTGATTATTTTATTTTTTTGAAAAACGGACATGTGGAATGGTCAGGAAACTATACTGAAGAAAATATTCACAAATTAAATGATTTCTTTAAAGCATAAAGACAAAAAAAGAATGTAAGAAACATAAATGACAAAATAATATTACCTTTATGTCGGTGGGCGAAAAATCAAAGTAAGCGAGCAGATATACAAAGTCTACTGGCAAAAAAGAGAACATAAAAAAAGAGCAGGTGGACAGAAAAAACCACCTGTTTTTCTTTTCCTCTTTGGATCATGATGGACATTTTATAGATAACATCACTGATGAAAGCGTTGATGTAGAAAAGATTGTTAAAACACAGATGATGATTGAGGCAGTCAGAAATGCTATATCAAAACTAAACGATGAGACGTGGCTAGTAATACAGGCCCTTTGTGCCGCATGAGAAAAGGCCGAGGGATATTTATTTTGTTTCAAAATATGCTATAGAATATGATCTTTCGTGTTTTCATCAATTGAATATGGGCAGTGGATGGAGGACATTTGAATGAAGATACTAAGATTTTTTCATCAGTTTTTTCACTCTTAGTAATATAATATATTGCCAAATTTAGAGTTGATTCAATTTCATTCTTGTAAATAACACCAGTTGTATTACTCGCTTTTGCAATCTGGTTTATGTTATTTGTTACATTTGAAAGCACCATTGTAGATTTCTAAATGGTTCTAAGTCAACTACATAAATCTCTTTTCCTAATACACATTTTCTAAGAAAGTGAGACATAGTTTTGCGATTTGCAAGTTTAATTTTCTTTTCAAAAACTTCTTTTTCTTCTTTAGTTAGCTTAATTTCTATTCTTTCATTTCTAAATCTATTTGTCATTTTATTCTCATTTATAAAATATATTTCGGGGTCTTAGGGTTCTCCCTAACAAGGTAAAAATTAAAAAATGGAGCATTCCGTAAATGATGTGTACCCAGAAAACTGGACACATTAATATTTAGTTTACATTTATGGATGCTAACCTATACAAAGTAGGTGGCATCCATTTTGTTTTCTTCTGAATCCTTTCATTGTTGTAGTAGTATATATATATTCATCAAGTCTATTTATATGGTATAATAAATGTAAACTTTGATATTAAAGGAGTGATTTTATGCCATGCAATAAAAATTATACAAAAGAAATAATAGATGATTATTGCGTGTTAGACACAGAAACAACGGGTTTATCATCTTATTATGATGAAATTATAGAAGTAGGTGTGTTAAGAGTTAGAAACAATGAAATTGTAGAAAAATATTCACAACTAATTAAACCAAAATATGAAGTTGATGATTTTATAACTTCTCTAACAGGCATTACTAATGATATGCTTATAGGCATGCCATCTATATTGGATATTAAAGATAAATTACTAAACTTTATTGGCGACGATATAATTATTGGTCATAACACATCTTTTGATATTAGGTTTTTAAATTGTGGCCTTAAGACAGAACTAGATAATAAATACATGGATACAATGCAATTCTCTAGAAAGTTGTATCCAGATTTGAAGCATCATAGACTTTCTGATATGACAAAATATTTAAATCTACATAATAATGAGCATCGCTCTATTTCAGATTGCATTTCAACAAAGGAACTTTATGATTGTATTAAAATACACATGAGTGAAAACAACATTGCTATTAATGATCTATGGAAAACTAAAAGGACTAAATTTGATATAAACTCAATAACACCAGATGTAGTTGAAATAGATGAAGACAACTATTTTTACAATAGGCATGTTGTATTTACAGGAAAGCTGGAGAAGATGTTAAGAAAAGATGCAATGCAGATAATTGTTAATTTAGGAGGAATACTCGACAATAGCGTGAATAATAAAACTAATTATTTAATACTTGGAGATAACGATTATAATGCAATACTAAAAGGTGAGAAGTCATCAAAACATAAGAAGGCTGAAAAATTAAAACTAGAAGGTAATGATATAGACATTATAGACGAATTGACATTTTATGATTTGATTAACCAATAGTGCTAAAAGTTAAGATGTAAAATATGTTATTTAAGACGGTAGAAATGCCGTCTTTTTTTTATTGGATACTTTTTAATGTTTTAAAACAAAAGGGTGCAAATAGCGAATATTTATACTCTAATTTATAAACATTAAATTGTATCCATTTATGAATAGTTTGAGAGCTTGATTATTACTCAGGTAATGAAAGAGGAAGACTTCTTTATGATAAACTTGGATTTATTCAAGTTGGAGAGACTCCTAATGCCTTCATCTTGAAGGATGGAACCCTATATAGCAGTATAAAAATGGTGAAGAGCATATAAAAGTGATAATTAAATAACTATTAAATTATGGATGAAAGGTGCAAAAATATTTTTCAAAGTGCATAGAATAAATATTCTTGACATTTACATAACATTTATATAATGAAAGCACCGAAAGCCTTAGTACTTAAGGACAAGGTACTCTAATTGATGTGAGTTAAAGCACAGGATTTCCTGTGCTTAATTTTTTTGCCTTTCACAAACGCACCCCACCGTTTAAAATCACTTCCCTTTGGGCATATATACATTAGAGGTGATATTTATGAAGATAGTTTTCTTAGACATGTACAATTCAAATCCGGGCGACATTGACACTGCCATGTTCAAGGAGCTTGGCGAATTTATTACATATGACAGAACTAATCCATCTGATATAAAAGAAAGAATAAAGGATGCGGACATCGTGATCACAAACAAGGTAAGGCTTGGCAAAGCTGAGCTTGAGGGCACTAAGGTGAAGTTCATCGCCGAGGCAGCGACTGGCTTCGACAACATCGACTTAAATGCGCTTAAGGAGCTTGGCATAGGTCTAGCGAACGTTCCTAGCTACTCGACTTATTCGGTTGTACAGCTAACGCTTGCTCACTTACTTAATGCGACTAACGATGTCTATAGTTATGCAAAAAATGTTCGTAATGGAGAATGGGTGGACAGCCGCGACTTTAATTTCTTCCTAGGCACTATTCACGAGCTTGCTGGTAAAACAGCGGGAGTTGTTGGTTACGGCGACATCGGTCAAAAAGTTGCCGACGCTTATAGAGCTCTTGGCATGAAGGTCATCGCTTTAAAGGTAGCGGGTCACCATGCCGATGGGGACTTCTTCCGTGACTACGAAGACTTTTTCAAAGAAGCGGACATAATTAGTCTACACGCGCCTATGAATGCGGATTCAAAAGAAATTATTAATAAAGATAGTCTTGCGCTTATGAAGAACACAGCCATCATCATAAATACAGCACGTGGCGGCCTTATTAACGAGGCTGATTTAGCTGATGCGCTTAAGAATGGCAAGGTCGCTTTCTACGCTTCAGACGTTTCTGCGCCTGAACCTATGACTAAGGATAACAAGTTATATGCCCTTGATAATGCGGCTTTCACGCCACATATCGCTTGGGCGTCACTTGAAGCAAGACAAAGGCTTTACAAAGTGATTTATGACAATATCAAAGCCTACATCGATGGCAGGAGCTTAAATAGAATTGTCTAAGAAGGTCGCACTCATCGCCGGCTCCTTTATTTCAGGGATTTCGTCCTTGGAGCTACTTAAGGCGATAGAAGGGAAAATAGATGCCGACGTAGATATATACGCGCTTCCGGACGGTTACGGCAACATTTACGAGGCGACGGAGGACCTTGATTCATTCACGGTCGAGACGCTTACGGTAATGGACGAAGCTGGCGAAGAACACGATCTTAAGTACCTAAGATTCGATGAGCATGTGCTTGTCTCCTTTTCAAACGTTGTTGAATACAAGGTTAAAGGCGACTTAAGCTCTACGAGCTACTTGGCAGGCGCTCTCGTTAAGAAACTCATTGAGCGTGGCGAGAAGAAGATCACCATAAGCATAGGCGGAAGCGGTGTCAATGACGCTGCCATAGGCTTTTTGCGTGCCATGGGCGTGAAGTTTTACAACGTCCTAGACGAAGAAGTGACCCAGACGAGGGACATTTACAAGATCAAGCACTTTGACACGACTGAGCTTGACGCGCTTGTGGACGGCGTTGACTTTAGCGTTTTGAAGTACTCAAAGACTCGCTTCATCGGCTACAGAGGCACTACTTATCAGAACAGGCTCATCAAGGACAATCTGATCCTTGAGATTTTCGAACGCAATATGGAGAATTTTCAGTACCTTTTGCAAAATCATTTTGGCTTCAAGGTTAAAAGCGTTGAAGCGGCTGGTGCAGGCGGCGGATCCATGCTTAGCCTAGTTAAATTTTTGAACGCAAAAGTAGTGGATTTAGGAGATTTTTTAGAAAAATATTTTAATTTTGACAATATTGCTCAAAAAAGTGATATAATAATACTAGTTGACGACTATCTGTCCTTAAAGCTTAGGAAGGAAAGTTTTAGGGCCCTTGTCTTGAACAAGGCGAAAGAGTATGACAAAGAGATTATCGGTCTGGCGCTCGACGCAGAAGAGGAGAAAGCCTCTTTCATCGAGCAAGGCTTTACTAGGATGATAGACCTTACATATGACTCTGAGTCACTGGATAGAGCGGCAAATATCATCAATAATTATTTAAAAGGAGAGGATGACATGGCTTACAAAGAAGAAGCACTGAAGTTTCACGAAGAAAAAAGAGGTAAATTAGAAGTAGTTCCAAAGGTTGAGGTAAACAACGCTCATGACCTTGCACTTGCCTACACACCAGGTGTTGCAGAGCCTTGCAAGCTTATACACGAGGACAGTGAGCTTCAATACAAATACACTGCAAAGGGTAACCTTATCGCTGTAGTTACAGACGGTTCAGCAGTTCTTGGCCTTGGCAATATCGGTTCTAAGGCAGGCATGCCAGTTATGGAAGGAAAGTCCATACTATTCAAAAAGTTTGGTAATGTTGACGCTTTCCCTATCATGCTTGATACACAAGACGTTGACGAGATCGTTAATACAGTTAAAAACATCGCTCCAGGCTTTGGCGGCATTAACCTTGAAGATATCAGTGCGCCTAGATGCTTTGAGATAGAGAGAAAACTAGATGAGATGCTTGATATACCAGTATTTCATGACGATCAATATGGCACAGCCATCGTCGTAACAGCTGCACTTATCAACGCATGCAAACTTGTTAAAAAAGATTACGCAGACCTTAAAGTCGTTATCAATGGTAGTGGCGCAGCAGGCATTGCCATCGCCTATATGATGCTTAACCTAGGTGTTAAGAACATCCTTGTTTGCGACTCAAAGGGCATTATCTATAGAGGAAATGAAAAGAACAACTGGATCAAGGCAGAAATCGCTGAAAAGACAAATCCAAATAACGAACAAGGCACACTTAAAGACGCAATGGTAGGCGCTGACGTGTTCATAGGCGTTTCAGCTCCTGGCGTACTTACAAAAGACATGGTTAAGACAATGAACAAAGACGCGATAGTATTTGCTATGGCAAATCCAGTTCCAGAAATCTATCCAGACGAAGCAAAAGAAGCCGGCGCGAAGATAGTTGGAACAGGTAGAAGTGACTTTGCTAACCAAATCAACAATTCCCTAGCTTTCCCTGGAATATTCAGAGGAGCACTTGATAGACGCGCAAAGACAATCACATTCGACATGAAAGTCGCAGCTGCACATGCAATCGCAGACCTTGTAGACGATAAAGACCTTACACTTGATCACATCATGCCAGATATGTTCGACGAAAGAGTTCCAAAAGCCGTTGCAAAAGCAGTTTACCACGCTTATCAAGAGTAATGAGCTACGGATTTATTAAAAAACTAGATAAAGTAGATAAAGAAGTGATGCTGGGAGTGGACCTAGCATCACTTTCTATTACGAAAGACTTTGAGGGAACGGGCTTAAACAATCACTGCGCCTTCACTACAGCCACCAACATCATGAAGATGATGGGCTTTAGTGAAGTAAGTTTTGATGAAGTGTATAGTCATATACGTTCAGGACCAGTACTATTTATGGAGCCGCGCGTGAAAAAGATAATTAAAAATAGAAAGACATCAGTTTTAGTAAAGAGACATTATTTTCCCAAAACCATGGATATGGTAAAGGCCATTGACGAAGGACACATAACAGCCATGCTCCTAGTAGAGTCAGTAAAAAGCGCACATTGGGTCATAGTCACAGGCTACGCCATAACGATGGGAGAAATTTATCTAAAAGTCTTTACAAACTGGTACCACGAACTTCGCTATTATAAAGTGAATAGTGGGAGCAAAGCCGTGATGAGCCTCGAATTTTTTATTTAGCCTTGACAAATTATTAAGAGAGGACTATAATAAAGGTACATCTAATACTTTGGGGTAAGGTGAAATTCCTTTTAACCGGCGGTAAAGCCCGCGAGCGTTTGCAGAACCTGTGAGATTCAGGTGCCGACTGTATAGTCAGGATGGAAAAAGATCTTAAAGGTTATTAGTTGAATAATCATTAAGGAGGGTGTTTTTTTTATGTCAAAAGCAAAAAAAATCACATTAATTGCAGCAGTTGCCGCTATGGCAATAGTTTTAACAGCGATAATTCGCTTCCCGATCACATCACTACCATTTCTTAAGTACGATCCAAAAGACGTGGTGCTAACAACAGCAGGCTTCATCTTTGGACCACTAGTAACGATAGTCGCAGCAGTGATAGAAGTTTTGGTTGAGATGATAACTTTCTCCGAGTCAGGACCTTGGGGCGCAGTTATGAACATCATCGCAACACTTTCATTCTCAGGTATAGCAGTAGCTATCTACCACAAGAAAAGAACTACAAAGGGAGCAGTTTTGTCACTAGTATGCGCAGTTTTAGCACTAACAGTAGTTATGTCGCTTTGGAACTTAGTTGTAACACCGATATACACAGGCTTCCCGAGAGCAGAAGTAGTAAAACTTATGCCAGTTATCATACCGTTTAACCTAATCAAAGGCGGAATTAACGCAGCATTGATCATACTGCTTTATAAGCCAATCAAGAGCGCATTAGCAGGCGCTGGACTTACAGAAGAGGTAAGCTCAGAAAAGAACGCTACTTGGACGACAATCAAGATGGTGAGCTTTGTAATTTTAATGGCTCTTATAGCTTTAATTATATATATGAGAGGCGGGTTCTAGAATTAAGAAATCAAATTTTGCAGAGCAATTCGATGCATGAGACGAAATGGAACGTAGCGCCGACCGACATCGTACTAAGTGGTACGTTGAGGGAGAAAGCGAAGCGAATGAGTCTCAGGCGCGAATTGAATGCGAAATTAATAAAATGAATGAATAATAATCCCATAAGTGAGTACATAGATTGATGTGTACTCACTTTTTTTCTTTTGTGTTCAATTTGCGATCTTGGCTAGTTTCGAATTGTTTTGTCGCTGCGGAGTGCGTTTAGCACACGGTAAGTCCATGCACCAAGAGAACGAGTGTTAGCGATGTTCCATTGGCTATGCATGCCTTATGCCAGAGTTTACAAAGAGATGGAACGTTAGTGAACGTCGATTTGATTAAACTTACAGCCACTCCAAAAAATTCTGTACAACGCCAATCTCATCATAGCGCAAAGGTTCACGTCCATTTATGGACGGGGTTCTTCATCGCTCCGCAAAATTTATGTAAGCAGACTATTAATATAGCTATACAAATACAATATATAATTATTTAAGAGACCTTAATCGGTCTCTTTTTTGTGCACTTTCAAGCATTTGCCTATTGATTTTAAATCTTTAAAGTGATATAATATATGTAATGACGTATTAAGATAAAGTGATGCTCTTTGGATTTTGGCAAAATCTTATTGACAGATTTTAAATTATGTATTATCATGAACTTATAGTATACCCTATAGTATAAGGGGAAGTGTTTTATATTACATATGTTCAATAAGGCGTGACTTATGTACATAATAATATTAAGTAAAATCTTTTATTGGAGGGATTATTGTGAAGACATTGAAAACAAATAAGAAGCTATCTTTCTTATTAGCTTTTGTCATGATATTTACAAGCTTAATTGCGCCTTTCTCAGACGTTCTTAAGGCTGAAGGGGGGGGGTGGCAATCCTACAGGGCCACAAACTCCTACAAGTAGCGAAGTAAGTATCACGGTCTTAGGTGACCAAAGAGTAACCGTTGACCCTGACAAAGCTTCGATTAAAGTTGCTAAGGGCACAACTTGGGCCACTGTCAAGTCACTAGCAGAAGGAGCTGTAAAAGTTGACAACGGATACGAGAAAACTTGGCTTTTAAATGACGCAAATGGTACTGAGCTAAGTGATGATTACGCTTTTAACGAGGATACGACTGTTTACTTGAAGACGACGAAGATTGTCAGCTCGGATAATCAATATAAGAATAAAAAGAACGGAATATCCTATGTTACAGAAGGACCACAGTATCCAGGTGACGTTCAAGTATACAGAGATGTCTACCCTGTTGAAGGTGAGGAAGGAAGCTATCAAGTCACTTTGCGTGCTGAGGCTATGAACTACCCTCCAGAGTCAAACGACTTGGTGGTGGTAATGTCTAACAAAAGAACGGCTAAATTTATAAAAGGATATCATGATAAAGCAGAATCACGCAGCGTAAGTGATATTACAAAATATATAAAAGACAAAATTGAGAATTTAAGAGTCAAAGGATACAGAGACCTGAGATATGCTTTTGTATTTGTGACTAAAAATTCTGAAGTAGTTTGTTCTCAAACTTACAAAGTGAACGAAAATAGCCCTGAATTGTCTGATGAGCATCACTTGGACAAAAATCTTTCGTTTGATTATTTTTTGAAAGAAATTGAGGACATTTCTGGTGCTAAAAATGACCCAGGGAATCTAGATATAAAATTAGATGAGGGATTGAAAAAAACTTTAGAAATACTTAGAAAGAATCCTAAGTCTAATAAACAAATTTTAGTAATTGGTACACCAGATGCAGTATCAAATCTAAATATAAAAGACGAAACTATACATCAGTTGGAATTCTCTTCAGATGGAAAATCTAGAAAAGATGAAAAAATAAATATAAACGGTATATATTTTGTGAAACCGCTAAGCAAAATTGGTGAAGAAGGAGCTAAATATTTTGATGAGGAATACTATTCTTATTATAAAGAAAAAGTATATGCTAGAGATCTTGATTTAACATCCATGATTGACTCCTTTTTCGAACATTTCCCAACCTACTTAAGGACAGACAAAAGAGAGCAAGACAACCCTCTATTTGCTGCGAACAACCCAAAAATTTCAGATACTGTAAGTGCTGGATACAGGATAGTACCAGACTCTGCAGAGATAACTACTGAAGGGCTTACTTCGTATGACGATCAATACAAGCCCGTCATAGACCCAAAGACAAACAGCGTTACATGGAAGATTGGCGACACTGCAAAACTTACAAAGAGGATGGGTCCAAAGGCTGGTGGCGACGACAGAGCAACTTACAGTGCTGAACTAACGTATAAGATCATTAGGTCGCCAAATCAAAACACACCTGCAAAAGATCTTGACGTGTCTGTATACAAAAAAGGAAAGTTTGATTTTAACTATATACCAAACGTGGACGATCCAAGCAGTGCTGAAGCGAGAGTTAAGTACTTTGCTAACAAGAGTGTAAACCTATATGGCAACAAGGTTGTTACTGAATTTGGTTACTACGACTCTAAGGGAGAGTGGCATAAGTACGAGGAAAAGGTTGAGAACAACCTAGTAGATTATGAATTAAAGAACCAAGACGGAACAGAAAATTTCATCAAGAAGAAGATAATGATGAATGACGAATACGTCATACAAGAGCCTATGAGTGCAAAGAGCCTTGTTTTCACTCAAAAACTAAGTGATGAACAGAAGAAAAACTTTGGAAAGGCAGATCTTAAGATACAGTTTGAAGGAGAGGACAAAGTTCCTCTTGAAGAAGGAGAGCCTTTCACTGCAAGGAGAGATGCTTCCGGCGCCTTCAAGGGATTTACGATATATGTAAGAAATGAGATTAAAAGAGACGGAAAACTTACAGTAAAGACTCAGATAGGCGGCAAAGACATTGAAAGCGTTACAAATCCTGACAAGGAAGGTATAGATAAGTTTGTTGTGGAAGTTGTTGGCAAGGCTTTTGGAACAGATGTAGAAATTTACAAAAAAGTCTTAAACTTCCCAGATATCGCTGGAAAGTATGAGACTGTCCTTGAGGATTTACCGCTTGGTGACTACACCGTTACTGAAACAAATATCGCTGAAACGTCTTATCAAAACCCACCTGATTTTATAGACAGTGACAGTATTGGTGACGGCAAGGTTAGACTAGGGGGCGACGTTAAAGAAGCTAGCGTTACTATCAATAACTTATTCAAAACTATTGAAAACGATATAGAAGCTGCAATCAGGATAGACAGCGTTCTTGAAGGCAAGGAATTCCCAACTTTAGATGAGATGAAATCTAATGAGCAGTTCAAAAATATTTTAGGACTTTACAGAGATGGAGTTTTACAAAAAAACGTTAACGTAAAGTTTGAGAAAGCTGCAGCTAAAACTAATCTTTACACATATACTTGGGATAAAAACGACCTGCCTAAGGAGTATGGAAATCCAAGGAAAGATTATAAGTATGAAGTAAAAGCACTTGCAAATAAAAGAAATGCCGTAATAATTAACGACAGGTACTTTGATATTAAAAAGACTCTTGATAACTCATATGTATTAAAGGAAATTAACAATATTAGAGAAGTAGTTGTAGAAGTAGACTACTTAAAGGAAATAGATATTGACGAAATTCCTGAGATAAGCGTTGATCTTTATAGAAAGAGCGCTTCTGAGGCCCAAATGAAAGTTAGCAAGACGCCTCTTAAGATTGAAAAGAATGCAGAAGGAAAATATATAGGAAAGTTTACTGAAGAATTTATTTACGACAAAAACGGAGATGAATATCAATATTCAGTAAAAGTGCTTGGCGAAAAGGATGAGGTTATTTCTCACCCAAGTGTACAGTATGAAGGAAAACCGCTTAATTTCTATGTTTATTATAATAAGATAGGATCAGCGACTGAAACTATAAAAGTAACAGTTTATCCATTCGGTATGCTAGATATAAGAGAAGAATTTGGAACTAACCCTAAGAAAGATTTCAAAGGAAAGCTTTACTTATATAGTGGTGCTACGATGAAGGATGATTACAATCCAAATAAAAATATTGATAGATTGTTCAAAACTATACCAGTAGTTTTAAATGCTGATAACAATTATCACACTCTTATAAAAAACATCCCTCTAACTACTAAGGGCTCAAGATCATATAGATATACTAATTATTTCTTAGTGAAAGATTCTGAAGATGAAGAAGTAGATATTGTAAATTACCTTACTCTTGCATATAAAGCGGGAACAAAATATGCTAAGGACGACAGAACTGGAGAGTATGTTCCATATCTTGCTGAGGATGTTAATATATATACTCCGCACAGCGAACCAGAGAGAACAACTGTAAAAGATTATATAACAATAACAAGGACAGCAAAACCTAAAGACGATCTTGCAGCTAAGGTTATTTACGAAAAATTAGAAAAAGATTTCCCAGATGATAAAAGTAATACAAAGATAAAACTTTTAAGAGACGGTTCAGTACTGAACACTAAGCCAGTAATTACTGAAGAACTATCTTCTGATGGAAAAACAAAGACTTACACATACACGTGGAAAGACTTATACCTAGTAGATAACAGAGGAACGAGATATAATTACACTTTTGAGGCGACGGATAAACCGAACAAATATAATGTAGTTAAATTTAATAATGTTCTATACAGATCCTCAGGCATTAAAAACGGAGTGCTTAATTTTAAAGAACTTAATATGAAGCAAGACCTTAAAGTTGAAATTAAGTTTAACAAAGACATTGCCGATGAAGATAAGTTTGAGATAGGCTTTGACTTATTTAAAG
Organism: Fenollaria sp. C0166D3; assembly: GCF_056590255.1. Classification (NCBI taxonomy): domain Bacteria; kingdom Bacillati; phylum Bacillota; class Clostridia; order Eubacteriales; genus Fenollaria; species Fenollaria sp. C0166D3. Next base: position 5,626 of record NZ_JBWPVU010000008.1, on the reverse strand, counting down.
CAAATGCTGAGCATACAATAGAGAAAATTGACGAAAAAACTGTAAGCAAACAAGCCGATGGAACTTACTCATATACTTTTAAGGACTTAGAGGCTCGTAACAGCGAAGGGCTTGAGTATAATTATTCCTTCAAAGCAAAAGGTGATGTTGAAGGCACTCTTAGCAACAACGGCAAAAACTACTATATAGACTATTCAGCACCAAGCAGTAACGGATACATCCACGCAGATGTATATCCATACGGAACTATCACTATAGATAAAAAGATAGACGGCATTCCATTAGATGCAAATGATACTAAAGAATTTGAAGTCTTGTTGACTGCTTGGAAAGAAAATACAAGAGGATATTGGTCTAGTGACAAAAAATTAACTGAGGAAAAGATTAAATTAAATAAGGACAATAATTTTAGCGTCACTTTAAATAACTTACCTTATTATTACTCAGAAAATAAGAGTACTAGAAATAAATTGCATTACAAGGTTGAAGAGGTATTGCCAGAGGATAGCGAGTACATTGCTTCATATCAAGACAATGATGCTTCGGTATTGAGTAAGGGTTACAACGATGCAACATATAATGACGGATACTTCTTATTTAGACCAGATCTTACTAAGGCGACTGTTACTATTAATAACAGGACTAAGGGTAAGCTTGACAAAGCCACAACTGTAAAATTTGTTTTATTGGACGGAAGAACGCTTCCAAAGATGACTCCAAAGAGCGACCTTCTTTATATAAAACGCGATGGCAAGGAGTATACTAAATTTGAACCAAGCGTTACAGAAAATGCAAGTGAAAAGACTTACACTTTTAAGTGGGAAAATCTATACAGAATAAGCGACACTTCATCAGACCATAGTTATGAAATAAATGCAAAATATGATTTATCACCAGACTACGATGGCGGAGTAAAATACATTGCCAATATTGACAGCAGACAATTTATGATAACTTGGGATAAGGATAGACTAAACTTTATATATACAGAAATACCTACGCACAAGGACGTAAGTAGTAAACTTGTGTATGACCCTCATATACAAGTTAAGCCAGAGATGAAGATAAATCTTTCAAGAATGTCTTCTAAAAAAACACTTGAAGAAGTTGAGACATATAAAGCACCAGAACAATTAGCTGGAGGAGAACTTGGCATATTGTATAAAGACATGCCTATTCGTGATGAACAAGGTTATCCATACACTTACTCTTCAAAAGTAGAAGGCGAAGACAAAGGATATGTAAAAGTTGGAAATGATACTTTCCACATAAGATATGATGCTGTGTCTACGACTAAAGATCCAATCACAAGAGTTTATCCTTTAGGAACGCTTCACATTAAAAAGAAGATTGATGGCGCCGATCCAAAATCGGGCAACTTTAGCATAAACATAAAGGGACCTGACATTAATCAAAACATCACACTATCTGATGCAAATGCTTATGAATATGCTTGGAAGAACCTGCCATATGGAACTTATACTGTTTCACAAATAGAGGATAAAGATTCAAATTACAAAGTTTCGATCAATGGCAACGGCAAAAACACAATATCTATAACACTATCGTATCAAAATCTACTTGAAGAGCTTGAGATAAACAGTTTATCTAAACCATCGGGAGATATAAGTGCAAAAAATATCTATGAAATGACATCTGGGGCAGCTATGCCTGATGATATAAAGGACCCAAGATTAACTATTTATGAAGGCGCGAGACCTGTAAATGTGAAACCTGAAGTTAAGAAGGATCCTAACAGAGATGATGCATACATTTATACTTGGAAAAACTTACCACTTTCTCTTAATGGAAAAGTTATAAATTATACGATAAAACCGAAAGATTTAAACAAGTCTAATATTACTAAAATTGGCGATTTATACTTCAGAGCTAGGAGCCTAGGCGGCAACGAATTTGCACATAGAGAGCTTGGCGAAAACGATGCTGTTATAGGAAACCTTTTAATTGCAAAGGAAATTACTAATAAACCACAAAAAGTTACTCTAGAACTTTGGAGAAACAGAAAAGGAAATGCAGAAAGAGTAAGGGATGCGATAGTTACACTTTCAAATCTAGGCGAAACAAATCAAGCGGACTTTGGTGAACAAGCTGTTCGCGATGACGACGGAGATGCATTCGAGTATTTCGTAAGAATTGTAGGGGAATATGGAGGCAAATATGCTGCTGATAACGGAATGACCTATGCAGTTACTTACGACGGACTTAATGCGACTCTTGCAGAAACAGGAACATTAAAAATAAATATTCTTGTTGATGGCAAGAATCCGAACGTAGATGGAACTATGACTCCTGCAGAAATTGCTGAACAAGATAGGTTTGAATATGAAGTAGTCGGAAAATATGGTTTTGATGGTTACTCAAAATGGCTACATGATAAGACTATATATAGTAAAAAAGTAGTATTACCTGATAAAAATGGGGACTATTCAATTACGTTAACAGATTTACCAATACCAAACAGACTTACTCACTACTTTGTAAAACCAGTACATGGTAATGCAGCTGCATTCCCATATAAAGAAGTCTTTACAAATCAAAGATCATATTTTTATGGTCCAGACAACGGTATAGTGCAGCTTACACCAAGCAAAAAATCTGAAGTTGTCACAGTAGATAATATCAGACTTAAGAATGTCGATGTAATTGCTAACAACAGATATGAAATAAAAGACACTACACCTCCAAAATATCATGATGACAGAACTGAACAAAGGTTAAGAATATACAGAAACGGAATCCAAATCACAGGAGCTGATGCAACACCTGAAATTGCTCCTATAGAAGGAGTATATGGATATTCGTACTCGTGGAGAAACCTAGCAGCCTTTGACCCTAGCGGAAAACGTTATAAGTATACTGTTGACTTCATAAAAGATCCAAACAATCCTAACAGTATAAAACTTGATGGTAAATACTACAACTTAAGAAAAGTAGACGCAAACAATTTCGTTCATACAGAAGTTGGAGATTTGATTGAATTAACATCTGATTTAACATTTGCAGCAAATGCACCAGATAAAAAGCCAGTCGTTAAATTGCAACTTTATAGAACTGTTAGCGGAAGAACCGAAAAGATTGATGGAGCAGTAAGTACTGTGGTATATGAAAGCGGTATTTATAAGGCTAAGTTTGAAGATCAAGCGAGATACGATGCCAACGGCAATGCATATAGATACTTTGTAAAAGTTGTTGACGCAGATTCCGCAAGCAATACAGTCACTCTTGAAGGTATTAGCTACAGAATTGTATACAGTGGAATGAATCTAAGACTTATACCTATAAGTACTAAGACTAAGTATAAGCTTGTCGTAAACTTTATAGATGATTCGCCAACTGCCGCTACAACAGTTAATCTTATTAGATACATTGACGGAGGAAATAAAGAAACAGTATCAACTAATGTCTTTGCATTTAATGATGGAAAAAAATCTGCAGAAAAAGAAACGGCTCTATATGATGATTATGACAATGATGGTAATAAATATAATTACGAAGTAAACGTGGATGGAGAAAAAGATGGTCAAGTAACAATTGGCATAAACGATTATAGGGTAACTTACGAAAGAACCGGCAATATCTTTATAATAAATAATTCAACAAATCTAAATTCAAACAAAGTGAAGGTTGAAGTAAAATATTATAATGAAAAGAGAAAGCAACTAGGGGCTGTATATACCTTCTATTCAGATCCAAATAAGACATATACAGCGAAAGAATTTGTAGAGAAGTCACAAATTGAAGGCTATGTAGCAAAAAATCCTGATCAAACGTACGGCGTCGGAAATGAAGACGTAAGTTTTGACGTGCTTTTAGCAAGGGATTGGAGTGGAATTAGCGATGCAGTTCCACAAAAACCAGGTCAAATAAAACCAGACGTTCCACAAGAATACGTTAAAGTAGAATTTAAAGCTGGCGAACACGGCACAATTCCAAATGACCAAACTGTAATCTATTGGGTAAATCCAAATAAAAAAGTAAACTTAGCAGCACCAAGGGTTAATTGTGATGCAGACTATGTATTAACTGGATGGAGCTCACCATTACAAGCACAGTTTGAGCATGAGACAGACATAATTGCTAGATACCAATTATCTGTTACTGGACCAAAAGATCCTAACGAACCTGGTGGAGAAAACCCAGATAAAAATAAGTTCTGGACAGTAACATTTAAATCAGAAGATACAAAGAAGGGAACTGTTGATTCAGCAAATACATTCTACGTTTATAAAGATGCAGATCCAAAACACACACTTGCTGACTTAGCAGGTAAAGCACCAAGAGCTACTGGCATTGGTGATTACACATTCAAAGGATGGTCTCCAGCACTTGATGATAAAACTGTTATTAATAAAGACTTAACAGTAACAGCATACTTCATCAAAGAAAAGACAACAGAAGAGCCAGCAAATGAAGATAAAGATAAATACGATACACTAACAGTAGTAGCTAAAACAAATGCTAAACTAGTAAATACTGATAAAGACAAAGTATACCTATTTAGACAAACAGGTAAGACTTGGACATGGAACGAAGTTAGTACAGATGCTAAAGCCTTAGTACAAGCAAGCGCTACAAAGTATACAAATCTAAAAGTAACAACAGATGCAGAAGGTAAAAACGAAGTAAGTGATGACTTTAATGTAGCAGGACAGACAGTATACTTCCACTACAGCGCAGGTTCAAAACCAGTAGATCCTAACAACCCAGATCCATCGCAACCAGGCCCACCACAAGGCGATAACTATATAGTAACATTTGTAGCTGGAGATCACGGTACAGTAGATAGTGCAAACACAGTTTATGTACCAAAGAACAAAGGTATAACATTTGAAGACATAGCGAAAGCAAAATATACACCAGAGAGTGGATACAAGTTTGACAAGTGGACTTTAGAAGATGGTGCAGCCATAGATGGAAAAGCACCTATATCAAGTAACTTAACAGTAAAAGCAAACTTCATAAAAGATAGCGGCAGTGGCACAGGAACAGGACCAGTAGATCCAGGCGTAACACCAAATCCAGACAAGACTAAATACTACACAGTAACATTTGTAGCTGGAGCTAACGGTAAAGTAGCTAAGGAAAACACAGTTTATGTACCAAGAGAGCCAGAACAAAAATTTGGAAACATTGTAAAAGCTAAAGTAACACCAAACGATGGATACAAGTTTGATAAGTGGAGCTTAAAAGACGAAGCACCAATTAATGGCGACAAGACAGTAACAGCATACTTCATAGAAGAAAAGACAACAGAAAAACCAGCAGATGAAGATAAATACGATACACTAACAGTAGTAGCAAAAACAAATGCTAAACTAGTAAATGCTGGTAAAGACAAAGTATACCTATTAAAAGAAACAGGTAAGACTTGGACATGGAATGAAGTTAGTGCAGATGCTAAAGCATTAGTTAAAGCAATAGATACTAAGTATACAAATCTAAAAGTAACAACAGATGCAGAAGGTAAAAATGAAGTAACAAATGCTTACGAAGTAGCAGGAAAGATAGTATACTTCCACTACAGCGAAGGCAGTGGCACAGGAACAGGACCAGTAGATCCAGGCGTAACACCAAATCCAGACAAGACTAAATACTACACAGTAAC
>NZ_JBWPVU010000007.1:0-119851 GCF_056590255.1 Fenollaria sp. C0166D3 | reverse complement strand
CGAACACGGAAGTTAAGGCTCTTAACGCTGAAGGTACTTGGTTGGAGACGACCTGGGATAATAGGTAGCCGCCACTTAGCAAAACAGATAGCATTATATGCTGTCTGTTTTTTTATATAAAAAGAAAGGAAAATAAAATGTTTTACAATACAGAAAATTTAAAAGATAATGAAATATACTTAAAACTTAGAAAAACTTGTGATGCGCAGCCTGAGAAGGAGTGGCTACCTGCTTACTACTTCGACATTTGTCTATTAGATGGAACTAAAGTTGGTGTATGCGATTTACGAATTGGTCACAATTCAAATACATACATTGGTGGTAACATCGGTTACGTTGTTGACGAGCCGTACAGAGGACATCATTATGCGATGAAGGCGTGTAAGCTATTATTCAATTTAGCTAAAATGCACGAGATGGATTATTTAATAATTACATGTAAACCAGATAACATTCCGTCGTATCGCACTTGTGAGCTTCTTGGCGGAGATCTAATCGAAGTAAAAGAAGTTCCTCAAGGCCATGATTTACGCAGACAGGGTTATACTGATGTAAATATTTATAGATTTGATTTAAATACATTTTAGTCAATCTTATGATTAGAGAAAAGACTTTTAAGAGGCGCTAATAAATAAATACTTATATTAATAATAGAATAGTTATTAATAATTGAATTTTTAAATTTAAGTATATATAATGTGTTTAAATGTATATTTTATTTTATAGAGAGACTTAATTGAATGGTCTCATAAAAGTTAAGATAAAAAAATTAGCCATCCATTATGCGGATGGCTATATTTATGCTTTATTCTATTGATTTTTTTCTTTATATATTTTTTTAAGTCTCTTTAATTCTTTTTGTGTTTTTACATTTCTAAATATCTTACTTACCGATGATGCTATCATAAGTCCCACGGCTATGGCAATTGCCATGAATAAAGACTGTACTGCTTCTGTTGCGCCCATTTCAAGATTGTCAGTGATGAAGTAGTTCATCGATTGATATATCTTAAGTCCTGGTACTAGTGGTATGACGCCTATAATGAAGTAGCAATTGACTGGTGTTTTTTGCCATCTTGCGAAGAATTCTCCAAGTATACCGCACAATAGAGCACATAGTAGCGACGAAAATATATAGCTGAAGTTATTTTCTGTCAAGACCATATATAAAGTCCAACAAATTGCACCATTGATTGCGCATAAGAATATATTCTTCTTTTGTATATTAAATAAGACGGATATAGTTGCGCACGAAACGCTCGCAAGTAAGAATTGTTTTATTACATAGTTCATTATATCCACCCCATTAGCGAAACAAGCATAAGTACACTACCAACGCCGAAGGCTATGGCAACTGCTACGAATATGGCTTCGAAGCTTCTTGCAGTACCTGCGATTAGGTCGCCACTTAAGAAGTCTCTAATTCCTGATGTAAAGGCAACTCCCGGCACTAGTGGTAGTATCGAGCCAACAACTATCATGTTTAAGTTATGTCCCAGATTTAGCTTAACTAGTAAAACTGCTGCAAGTGTTGCAACAAGCGAGGACACGAAATTACCTAAGAAAGGTGTTTTCGATAGCTTTAGTATATACTCGTTTACAACAAAGCCACATGCCGATGTAAATATCGAGCAGGCAAAGTCACTGAAACTGCCTCCAAGCATTAGCGTGAAGACCGCACAGCCGATGCAGGCCATCACAAGTATCATCATAAAGCTATATTCACTTTTCTTTTCAATCTCTTCAAGCTTTTGCATAGCGTCATCTATAGCTATATTCTTCGCACAAAATTCTCTCGAGAAAGCGTTAATCATATTGACCCTGCCGATGTTATTGCCTCTAGTCTCGATGTTCTTCACAAGATAGAAGGACGAATTATCGCTGTTATCACCTATGATTATAACTGTAGGCGAGAGAAATAAGGGTATGTCGAAGTAGCCATGACTTGCTAGTATCCTCTTAACTGTATCATTTGCCCTCGAAATTTCCGAGCCATTCTTAATGAGTAGCTCCGCAGTTTTTAGGGCGATGTTATAAATTTTTCTACGCTCCATGTAAGCGTCTGTAATATTTTCCATAGTATCACCAAATATATTATAATATATTTTTGTGAAAAAGTCACTTATTTTCTGTAAATTCTTTTAATAATTACACATAAGTGATATAATTTTATATAGGATTATTATGAGAAGAAAATATTCATTTATTGCGTGTATTATGGCCTTGGCAGCCATCTACACCTATTATTTCAATATCAATAGCTACATATTATTAAGCCTGGGCATCCTTTTGGGTATAGGTCTTTTTAGCAAGAAACGCCTTAGGCTTTATTTGCTTTTGTCTGTGACAATATTTTTCGCGACAGCTATTTATACGAATTACAGGAGACAAAGCGTCTTTAAAAATTATAAAAATGAAGAAAAAGAATACATATTAAGAGTCGAAAATATCAAGGAATACGAAGGATATTCTACATTTTTAGCCTCTGTCAAAAACGTTAATGGCAATGTATTTAACGAAAAGCTCAAAGCGTATTACAATGGCAGAGAGCCTTTAAATAATTATGATACGATTAAAGTAAGCGCTAAGCTAGAAGATATAAGGATAAATGCCAATCCAAATCTTTTCAACGAGAAGATGTATTATTTAACGAAGAACGTTAAGTACAAGATAAAGTTTAAGGACTTCGAAAAAATCTCTTGGAAGATGTCTTTTGCGGAGAAAATGAATCTTGCTTTTGAGAAAAAGCTTGATGCGCTCACAAAAAATACTATGAGGATGAGTAACGCTAACTTCCTTAAGGCGATATTCATGTCAAACACAAATTACCTGGATGAAGATGAGCTGAGTACATATAGATCAGTTGGGCTCGGCCACTTGCTTGCGGTTTCGGGTCTACATGTCTCGCTTATTAGCTTTGCAATAATTTTTATACTCGTGGGACTTGGCTTATCTAAGAGAAGGGCGAGCGCCATATGCATAATCTTTCTACTTATTTATGGCACAGTGATTAATTACCCTGTATCATTTTTAAGAGCGATGATACTATTTATCGCGCTTGACCTAGCCTTTGTCTACGACATAAACATAGAGCGCATTGAAATCATCTCCATAGCGCTAATTATAACGCTTTTAATTAATCCATACTATGTATTTTCAGTATCGCTTCACCTTTCTTATGGAGCGGCCTATGCGATAGAAATACTTTTTAGGAGACTTAAAAAGCTTGGCGACAAGAAGAATAAAACGCAGGAGGCACTGCTTTTTGTTCTTGCTATCAACCTAATTTTAGCGCCAATTCAGCTATATACATTTCATGAGTTTAATTTTATTTCGCTACTAACAAACCTGATTTTGCTTCCGATATACTCAGCCATAATCACAGTAAGCTTCGTAATACTTTTACTTTCGCTCATAATAAGCAAAGTCGCGATCTTGTTTATGCTAGTAGATTACATTCTCAGCGGCCTTTACAAAATTTTATATTTCATCTCAAGTGTAGATATTTTAAAAGTTTCGCTCTACAATCAAGATGCGCTTATCATCGCGTATTTCACCTTGCTCGTTGCCTTTTACTTTGCGAACAATTTTAGCTATATGAAGACAAGGCTTGTTAAATTCATGCTTATGGCGATGGCTGCGGTCACATTTGCATCTAGCTTCATATATATCACTAGTCAAAAGCATTACGACACGCTCAATATGATTAGTATAGGTCAAGAGGAGGCAATGCTTTTAGATATAAATAAGAAGAAAATTCTGGTTGATACTGGCGGTGACATCATGGGCTCGTCTCTTTCATATGATAGGACGCTTAGAGAAGTCCTTAAGAACGCCGGGGCCGATAGCCTTGACATAGTGTTTATCTCGCACTTTGACAGCGACCACGCAGGCAACCTTGATTATCTACTTTATGAATTTGATATTAAGAACATCTGTTTTTACAAAGACATAGCTCCGTCATATATTAAGGCGAAAATTATTGATAGGGGAATTAATTACATCGACCCAGATGTTGTTAATGGCATTGATCTTGGCAAAGGGAATTACATCAAGATTATCCATAGAGATGTAAGTTTAAATAGCAACAACAGCTCACTTGTATTTGAGCTAGATACAAATGGCACAAAAGTCCTCTTTACAGGCGACATCGAGAGAGAAGCTGAAGATTATTATATTGACAAAGTAGATAAGATTGATATCTTAAAAGTCGCTCATCACGGCTCGAAAACAAGTTCTTCTATGAATTTCCTTGAAAAGACTAGGCCAAAAGACGCAATCAGCTCGCAAGGACTGAATAACTCCTATGGTCATCCACATGAGCAAACGCTTGAAAACTTCAAAGCCATTGGCGCGAACTTTTACAGAACCGATAAGCAAGGCATGATCAGCGTTATCTTCAAAGATGGCAGCTACGAGATAGAAACATTTTATAAGGAATATTACAAGTACCTTGATTATATGAAAAAATACATTTTCTTATTGACCTTGCTATCTATAATATTTTCCTATATAATAAGTATAGTCATTGATGACTACAAAAAGTATGGAGACATGATTAATGAACTATAGAAATTTTTTAAATGAAGTAAAAATGAATAATGTAAGCGGCGCTTATCTTTTCAAGGGCATAGAGTGCTACCTCATGGACAAGACCTTGGACGCGCTGATAAATACTTATCTTGACAGCAATCAAAAGCTTATGAACCTTGCAGATCTCAAGTACTCAGAGAATTTGATTAAAGATATTAAAAGTAATATCACTATGCTTCCTCTTATGGCTGAGAAAAAAATCACAGTTGTAAGAAAAGCAAATGAGAGTATCAAAGCGCTTAACGATGACGACTTACTTGGGGAGCTTGGGAAAATGCCAGAGACGAGCATAATCATATTTATGGATGAGGACGATAGTATAAAAAAGACGCTTAAATTTTACAAGCACTTCAAGAAAAATGACCACATAGTGAGCTTTGACAAGGAAAAGATAGAGGACCTTGTCAAGTGGACGGCGCGCAAATTTAACGAGCTGGGCGTAGAAGCGGGCTTTGCTGAAGCAAGATTTTTGATCGATAGACTCGGCTTTTATAGCGACGAGAGCGTTAATATGTATAGCCTTGAATCAGAAGTTGAGAAGCTTTCAAGCTACATAGGTAAGGGCAGACTCACTCGAGGTGCAATAGAAAAAGTTGTTAAGGAAAATACCATTGACAATATCTTTGCCATGATAGACGCGATAAATAAGAAAAATACAAAGGCGGCACTAAATGAGTATGAGAAGCTTCTTGCAAATGGCGAAGCAGATATAAAGACATCGTATATGATATTTAGAAATCTTAGACTTCTTTTAGAACTAAAAATTTGCGATATAGAGAAAAAAAGCGAAGTAGAGAAAAAAGATCTCTTGAAGATATCACCATACGAGTACAAAAAGCTATCAAGCCTAGCGTATTCATATGATTATAAGTTTTTGCTGAAGTTTATGAACGAGCTTAAAGATTTAGACATAAGTTTGAAAAACACAAGCAAAGATAGTACTATGATGATAAAAAATTTAATATATAAGATGACAGAATAAACTGTTTTATAAAGAGGGCTTAGGCTCTCTTTTTTTATAAGCCTTCTCTATAGTAAAGACATTATATATAGAATTTTATAAATTTACTATAAAAAAGTACGAAATCATTTGACATTAATAAATTTAAGGTATATACTTAAATTAAGTATAGTATTAAAATAGAAAGAATGATAAGGAGTGAGTATTAAATGAAAGAAAAGAACAATGCGGCTTGGGAAAGCCATGAAAAAAGACTTAACGATAAGATTTTTTTGATAGTATTAATTATAGTTTCACTAGCATTTGCATATAGAGTTTTTGTGTATGATCAATACTTCAATCCAGATACTTTATTTTTAAAAGCTGACAAAGTCATGTCTAATACCGATGCTATTAAGATTGATGATAAGATAATTAAGTTTAATATAGCATCAAGGATAATAGAAACGGAAAGAGCTGAAGATGAGTACAGTGATACAAAAGAAGTATTACTACTTAATGATGCTGGTAGAAAGATTGGAAAAGCAAAACTTTCTAAATTTAATGGCGAGGATGTAATTAGAGTCTTTAAAAATGAATTTAAAGTTGAATTATTAAATGAAAGTGCTAAACTTAATTTCTTATTACTTAAGGAAGCAATTTAGCATCAAATAAATTTAATATATATAAAAGTTAATAAGCCCATAGATATTAATGACTAGTGTAAAAGCTAGTCATTTTTCTTTTGCAATATTTTTAATAGCTCAAAAAATACTACTAAAGTAGTATTTTTTAGACATTTGTGTAACATGATTGTAATATTACTAGTAAAATGTATGAAAATGGTTTAAAATGGTTGTAAAGAAGCTAGAAATGGTTCGAAATGGTTATTAATGTTTAGAATAGCATTAAGAAGGTGTTATCAATGTTCATGGGTTTATTTAAACATAGTATTGATTCAAACGGGAGGGTTATCATACCCTCTAAAATGCGTGATGAACTTGGTAAAGACTTCATAATTACTAGGGGATACGACAGATGTATCTACATTTATAACCGTGAAACTTATGAGAAAAAGCTTGAGCAATTCGATGATTTACCTGATACTGTTCTAGAAAACAGAAAATTTGAACGTGAGATGTTCCTTTACATGAACGAAGCTAACATGGACAAGAACGGCCGTGTTATGCTGCCTGAGATGCTTAGAGATATGATGGATATAAAGGGCGACGTTTACATAATTGGCGTTAGAAAGAGAATTGAAATTTGGGATACAGAAGTTTATAAGAACTACAAAGCAACTGTTGCACCTCTTGAAGAGCTTGCAAATAACATAAAGAGAGATTAGTTATGGAGTTTAAGCACATACCTATCATGCTTTCTGAAGTGATAGACGGACTCGACATAAAGCCAAATGGCATCTACCTAGACGGTACCATTGGCGGAGCGGGCCACTCGCAAGAGATTCTTAAGAAACTTAATGAAGACGGCCTACTAATAGGTGTCGATAGGGACAGAGAAGCTCTTAATAAAGCAAACGAAGTTCTATCAAGCGTTGGCGGCAATTTTAAATTAGTTCACGACAACTATAGAAATGTCAAAGCCATTTGCCAAAATTTAGGCGTTGATCACTTAGATGGCATACTTCTTGATATAGGCGTATCGTCTTATCAGCTTGACAACAAGGATAGAGGCTTTTCATACAGGATGGACGCGAAGCTTGATATGCGCATGGACCAAGAGAGCGGCAAATCTGCTTACGACATCGTTAATACATATACTAAGGAAGAATTAGAAGAAGTAATTTATAAATATTCGCAAGAGAGATGGGCTAGACGGATAGCTGAATTTATCTGTGAATATAGGGCAGAAAAACCGATAGAGACTACATTTGAACTGACTGACGTAATTAAGAGGGCAATACCAAAAAAGGCGAGGGAGAACAAACATCCATCTAAAAAGACTTTTCAAGCCTTAAGGATAGAGGTAAATGATGAGCTTGGCGCATTAAACGCTGCCTTGCAAGACGCTATCGACATTTTAAACCCAGATGGAAGGATAGCGGTAATAACATTTCATTCGATGGAAGACAAAATCGTAAAAGATATATTTAAATTTAACACACTTGATTGCATTTGCCCACCAGAGAGCATTATCTGCACATGCAATCACAAGAGAAAGTTAAAGCTTGTGAACAATAAGCCACTTGTAGCAAGCGAAGAAGAATTAAAAGCTAATCCGAGAAGCGAAAGCGCTAAGCTTAGGATAGCTCAAAGAGTATAGGGGAGGTACACTATGTCATCTGCAGCGAGAAAATTATATGATAGTCCAGTTTATTCGCAAGAAAGGACAGTAAGCAAACCACTTGTAAAAAAGAACGTTAAGCATAAAGCCAAAGCAAAGGAGAGAGTCGTTAATGTTTTCTTCGTGAGAACTGTTTTGTGCGCTATAGCCATCGGTCTTGTATTTACTATGCTTGTTTTTTGTGCTGACAGAATCACTAGAGTGCAAAACTCCATTAACCATAGCAACGCTGAGATCAATAGGCTTAAGACTACTCTTATAGACGAGACTGCAAAGCTTGAAAGTCTTAAGAATGCTGGTGCGATTGAGTTCGAAGCTAGGACTAAGCTTGGAATGATCTACCCTAATGAAGCGCAAATACTAAATATAAACACAAACAGTAAAGAAGAAAGAGAGATTGACGATAAAGTTATTGTTAGTCTTGATTCAGACATTGACCAAAGTATAGAAGAAAGTGAAAGAAAATGAAAACGCCGACAAGCGATAGACATAGAAAGAAAAAGACAGGCAAATCTAAAATTCCTAACAAGTACAATAGGATTTTGGTTGTTCTGGCTTTTTTTGGATTTATAATTGCATTATTTTTAGTACAGCTATTTAAAGTTCAAATATTGGATGCAAAAGGCTATAAGGAGTACGCTGTAGGCCAATGGACTAAGGCGGTCAGCCTTGGTAATCAAAGAGGTTTTATATACGACAGGAACAACAAGCCCTTAGCAGTTAACAAAAACATAGTGACTTTCTGGAGCGTTCCATTCAAAGAAGAGGAAAATGAAAAGGAAGAAGCTAGATATAAAAGAGAAAAAAAATACAAAGAGATAGCTGAAGAGGTCGCTTCAAAGATAGCTGAAATGACTGGGGAAGACTCAAGAGACGTCTACGACAAGATTACATATGAGAGCAGAATCAGAGTAGTTGAAGAGATGGAGCTTGATGATTACAAAAAATTCAAGGAAGAGATGGGCAAAGTTAAGTTCAGAACAGTACTTGAAGTAGAAGAGAAGGCAAAGAGATACTATCCATTCAATGACCTTGCATCTCAGCTCATAGGCTTTAACAATATTGACAACGTCGGTATCAATGGTCTTGAAGTTAAGCTAAATGAAGCACTTGAAGGAAGAGAATCAAAAAAGGTTCAACAGCTTGAAGCCAATATGGTTAATGCGCTTCCTAATCAAGAAGAAAGAATTATTGAAGGCAAAAAAAGTGTCAACGTAGTTTTGACTATAGATGAAAAACTTCAAAGAGAAGTCGAAAAGATAGCGGATGAAGCAAGAGAAAAACAAAATGCTGAGTCAGTATCCATCATAGTTATGGATCCACGCGACTCATCGATACTTGCTCTAGCAAATACCGGTAGATACAATCTAAATGAGCCGAGAAAGAAGCCAGATGATGTTGATGAGAACGTTTGGGACGAAGCAAGTGATGAAGACAGAAACCAAATCCTCTTTGATAAGTGGCGTAATAATGCCATCAGTGACTCATACGAGCCCGGTTCCGTATACAAGGTAATTAACTTAGCAGCAGGACTTGAGGAGGGCAAGCTTAATGACAATATGAGCTTTTCATGCTCAGGCTCAATTGATGTTTATGGAAGAACCTTATCATGCGCAGATCACACTGCTCACGGCACTCAAGACATCTCTAAGGCACTTAACAACTCATGTAACGTTGCCTTCGTTCAAATAGGTAATATCTTAGGTAAAAACGATATACTTAGATATGCTAAAGCCTTTGGCTTTGGCGAAAAGAGTGGAGTCGATTTGCCAGGCGAAAGTTTAGGTATACTTCCGACAAATATTAACGCTATAGGTCCAGTTGAACTTGCGACTATGTCTTATGGTCATGGACTTGCAGTTACACCTATACAGATGGCGAACGCAATATGCGCGGTTGTTAATGGCGGAACGCTTTATAAACCAAAATTAGTTTTAAAAACTGTTGATGACTTTGGCAACGTTGTTGACACGCCAAAGAGCGTTGTCAGAAGAAGAGTTATTTCAGAAGAAACAAGTGAGCACATGAAGAAGCTTCTTGAAAGCGTTGTTAGAGATGGTTACATCAAAAGATCAAGGATAGATGGCTACAGAATAGGCGGTAAGACTGGTACAGCACAAAAAATTGTTGACGGCAAGTACAAGAAGAACGCTTATATATCTTCCTTCGTCGGAGCATTTCCAATTGATAAGCCGGAATTTGTTGTTTTAGCAATTGTCGATGAGCCAAGAAGCGGTGTAGCATATGGATCTTTGGTAGCGGCACCTATTTTCCAAGACGTAGCAAAATTCATAATCGACTACTACAAGATACCGCCAGCAAGTGCGGTTAGTGAAGTACAAAATGAAAAGGTACAAGTGCCAGACTTAAAGAACAAAACTATGGGCGAGGCAGGACTTGAGCTTGCGGACCTATCTTTAAGCTTTGACACTAAATATACAGAGTATACAGATGAGTCTTTAATCATTTCGCAAAGCATTAATCCTGGCGTCTTTGTTGATAAGGGCACGGTTATAACGCTTGACGTTGAAGCGAAGAAGGATGACATCATACTAACGCCTGACTTTAAGGGCATGACTAGAGACGAAGCCTTTGGTCTTGCTGAAAAAGTTGGACTTAAGCTAAAAATTGAGGGTGATGGCCTTGTTAAAGAGCAAAGACCTGAGCCGGACAAAGAAGTGAAGAAAAATTCTATAGTAGAGTTAAAATTGGGGGACTAAGATGTTTAAAAACATAAGTGCATATAGCGTAATCATTATATTACTAAGCTTTGCTTTAGTATGTTTACTTGCAAAGATAATTATACCTAAGCTTAGAAAGTACAAGCTTGGACAAAATATTAGGCAAGAAGGACCTAAGTCTCACTTAAAAAAGGCCGGCACACCTACTATGGGTGGCGTACTATTCATAATAAGTTCATTAATTGCAGTACTTGTATCGAGCCTAGCAGGTTTTGTCTTTACAAACGAAATCATCTTATTAGCCCTAGGCAGCACTGCCTTTGGCTTAGTAGGCTTTTTAGACGACTATATTAAATTTTTTAAACATAGAAATTTAGGTTTAAGAGCTTATCAAAAATTAGTTTTGCAAATGCTTTTCTCAGCTCTTATAGCATACTTCGCATATAAACTTGCGGGTACTATGGTCTATATACCATTCTATAAAGAAGTGGATTTAGGTAAGTGGGTAATCTTACTTAACTTCTTTATATTAGTAGCAAGTACTAACGCAGTCAACTTAACTGATGGACTTGATGGCCTTGCAACAGGCGTTATGTCTATCATATTACTCACACTTGCGATATACTCATTAAAGATCTCAAACATGACTACTTATGCTTACTCGATAATTATGTTTGCATCGCTACTTGGCTTTTTAATCTTTAATAAGTACCCAGCACAAATATTTATGGGAGACACTGGATCATTATTCTTAGGAGGCGTCCTAGCTATAATCACAATACTATTGGGGCTGCACTTCTATATGATTATATATGCACTTGTATTGATTATGGAAACGCTTTCAGTAATTATACAAGTAGCAGTATTTAAAAAGACAGGCAAAAGAGTTTTTCTTATGAGCCCACTTCACCATCACTTTGAGATGAAAGGCATGAAAGAGACTAAGGTTGTCGTGATGTTTTGCGCATGGACACTCATCTTATGCGCTGCATCGCTAGTAATATTTTTGAGGTGATATTATGGACTACAAGGACAAAAATATTCTAATTTTAGGATATGGAATATCTGGTTACGGAGCTTCTTTATATTTTATAAGTAAAGGGGCTAATGTTTATGTCTACGATGACAATATGGATCAAATCTTAAAGGACAGAGCAAATGAAAACCTTGATGATGTAAAGTTTTTAACAAGGACTGAGCTTGATGCAATCGATTTCGCTTTTGTATTAAAGAGCCCTGGAATAAAGCCTTCATCAGATATAATTCGCTACCTTGTAGACAAAAATGTCGAGATAGTCTCTGACATAGAAATCTTGTATAGAGATTTTAAAGATCATAAATTTATAGTTATCACCGGAACTAATGGAAAGACAACTACAACTACTTTTATCGGCGAAGTGCTTAAAGACCTTGGCTACAATGTCAATGTCATTGGTAACATCGGCGTTTCGCCTCTACTTGAAGCGGCGAACTACGATACACACGTGATTGAAGCATCAAGCTTCCAATTAGAGTACACAAAAGATTTTAAGCCGAACATCGCCATCATACTAAACATAACACCAGACCACTTGGATTGGCACGGCTCGTTCAAGGCATATGAAGAGGCAAAGAAGAAAATTTATCAAAATATGGACAAATCTTCATATTTGATACTTAATTATGACGATATTGCCTTAAATAAAGTTGATCAAGACACAAATATACTATATTTCACTTCAAAAGAAAAAGAGCTAAAGGACATGAGCTACATCGCTCCAAACATCGTTGATAAAGAGGGCGAAGTAGTGATTAATAAGGACGATATATTTATAAAGGGTCGCCATAATTATGAAAATCTCATGGCAGCGACACTTGCATTAGAAGTTTTTGGCGTAAAAAGAGAAAATATAGTTAAAGAGATAAAAGCTTTTAAGGGTGTTGAACATAGGATTGAGTTCGTTAGGGAGCTTGATGGGGTTGACTACTACAATGACTCCAAGGGAACTAATCCAGATGCGTCGCTTAAAGCGGTTGAAGCCTTTGATAGAAGCATAGTGCTTATAGCGGGCGGCTATGACAAGAACATACCGTTCGAGGACTTTGCATCTAAGACAAAGAACAAAATTAGGAGCCTAATACTATTTGGACAAACAAAAGATAAAATTAAAGAAGCCTTCACCAATATTGGTTATGAAAATATAACTATTGTTAACAATATGAGTGAAGCAGTAAAAGCAGCTAAATTAGATGCGCAAAAAGGCGATGTAGTCTTACTATCACCATTATGCGCGAGCTGGGGAATATACAAAAACTATAAAGAACGCGGACTTGAATTTAAAAAATTAGTAAATGAGTTGAAGTAAATGAACAAGAGTAAAAGTAATGCACCTGATTATCACATCTTAATATCTGTAGTATGCCTAATAATTTTAGGCATCATACTTGTGTATACGAGCTCTTATCCTTATAGCTACAGGCTTGAAGGGGGTAAATATGGCGGCGTATACTTCCTTACAAGGCACTTAGTCTTTGTATTAGCAGGGGCGATACTGTCTTTATTTGCATACAAAATCGATTATAAAAAGTATGATTCGAAATTTTTCATAGGCCTTATGATTGTATCGAGCATCGTCTTGGTTTTATTACTAAAGTTTACTTCATTAGGAACAGACTTCGGTAAAGGCTCAAGAAGATGGATAAATGTTGGCGGCTTTTCATTCATGCCGTCTGATATAATCAAGGTTGCGGCAGTTTTCTGCATGGCCTCATACATGAGCAAAATTAATTTGCGCAGGAGAAATTTTCAAAACATTGTTTTAGTTCCTGCAGCTATTATACTTTTCTTCACATTTTTAATATACATACAAAAGGACTTAGGTACAGCTGTTACAGTTGCTGGAGCACTATCAATCATGTACTTCATCGGAGGCGCGCCACTAACTGTGATACCGCCAGCCATTGGAGCTGCAATACTTGGCATATACCTAGCCATATATAGAAATGAATATAGAAGAAACAGGTTCTTTGCCTATAAAGACCCAATTAAAAACATCAGAGACACAGGTTGGCAGCCAGCGCAAAGCTTATTTGCTTATGCCAATGGCGGTCTATCGGGCGTAGGCATTGGTCACAGCACTCAAAAGTTTTTCTATATACCAGAAGTGTATAATGACTATATACTCGCTGTATGCGGAGAAGAATTAGGATTTTTAGGAATGATTTGCATTGTTGCCCTATTTTCTGTTATAATTATAAAAGGATACTTAACAGCTGCTAGGGCGAAGGATAGATATGGTCTTATGCTAGCAAGTGGCATCAGCTCCTTGATAGCTATACAATTTTGGATCAATGCAGCAGTATCAGTAAACTTGGTTCCTTCGAAAGGAATCACACTGCCGTTCATTAGTTATGGTGGTACATCCTTAATCATTTACATGATACTAACAGCGGTACTGTTAAATATATCTAAGAGTGCAAATTCAGAGGTGAAATAATGCGATTTATCGTAACTGGTGGTGGCACTGGTGGGCATATATACCCAGCCATGACCATAGCAAAGAAATTGATTGAAAATAATCACGAAGTTATATACGTCGGCAGGAATGGAAGTCTTGAGGAAAGGCTTGTTGCCAAAGAAGATATCGAGTTTAAAGGCATAGACATAGTTAAAATACCAAAGAAGAACCCGAAGGATGCTTTTAAGTTTTTGAGACTACTTTTTAAATCGCTTGACGAGTGCAAAAAGATAATCAAAGACTTTAAGCCTGATCTAGTAATAGGAACAGGTGGCTACGTTTCAGGCCCACTTGTTTATGCGGCTCAAAAGAAAAAAATCAAGTCGATGATCTTCGAGCTAAATGTTCATGCGGGTATAACTACAAGGCTTTTAAAGAAAAGAGCAACTAGGATATTAGTTACTAATGAAAATACAAAGAAGCTTCTTAAGAGAGAAGATATTACGGATATAGTTGGCATACCGATTAGAGAAGAGTTTGACGGTATTCATGACAAGGCTAGCCATGAGCCTTACTACGACTTTAACAATGGCAAAAAAGTTGTTTTATCATTTGGCGGAAGCGGTGGACAAAAGTCCATCAATGAAAATGTTCTTGCCATGATTAAGAAACATTATAAAGACATGGACTTCAACATCTTCCACGTGAGCGGAACTTATTCATACAATTGGTTTAAGGAAGAGCTCGACAAAGACGGTATTGATTATACAAAAAATAATGTTCGTGTAGGCGAGTACCTATATGACATGCCAAAGGCTTTGATAGATGCTGACATGGTTATCACAAGTGCTGGCGCGCTTACTCTTAATGAGGTTTCATGTGTAGCCAAGCCAGTTATAATCATACCAAAGGCTTATGTAGTTGAGAACCATCAAGAGTACAATGCACGCTATTTTGAGAATATGGGCGCTGCTAAGATGATACTTGAAAAGGACCTTAACGAAGAGCTACTATATGATGAGGTCAATAATATACTTCATAATGAAGATATTTACAAGTCTATGCAAAAGGGACTTAAGAATATATTTGTCAAGAATGCAATTGATGAAATATATGATATAATTATTAAAACTATTTAAAGGTGAAATTATGGAACCAATGAGTAAACAGGATATAAGGAGAAAAAGAATACAAAGAGAAAGGCAAAGAAGGAGAAGTCTTTTGAGATTCTTCGTAATCACTGTAATTGTTTTTGCGTTCATACTATTTATATTCAATACAAAGCTCTTTGGTCTAAAGCATATAAATGTTAGCGGCAACAAAAACTTATCTACTGATGATATAATAAAGGCGAGCGAACTTGAAATAGGTGAGAACATTCTTAAGCAAAGCCTTACTGAAGCAAAGGCTAAGATTAAGATGAATCCATATGTTGAGGACGCACATCTAAGTAGATCGTCAAAGGATACTGTAACGATTGAAATTAAGGAAAGATTAATCGCGGCAGAATTTTTTAGCGACTCAAAATACATTTACATAGACGAGAAAGGCACTGTCCTCGAGAACAGCAGTTCATATAAGGAAGGCTACCCGCTTATAAAGAATTTTGACAAGACTCATCTTGAACAAGGCGAAAATTTTTACAATACTGAGGTTGGTGCTTCACTTGAAGAGCTAATAACTGAGATAAGCGCGAATAATTTAGTGAAAGAAATCAAGACTATAGAGAAGAATCAGGACTTAGAAGTTTCTCTAAACTATAGGAGCGGCCTTGTCGTTCAGCTTGGTGAGCTTAAGGACGTTAGATACAAGATGAAGGTCTTAAATGCGACCATGACTAAGCTTAAGGAAAAAGGACAAGTACCTAGGATGATTATGTTTAATAAGGGCAAGGCGCCTGTTGTAGTTTTAGATACGGGTGAATAGATGAAAATTGATAAGAAAAAAATATTGCTATTCATAGCTAGTGTAATTATAGGTCTTTCGATAACGATGCAGCTTAAAACAGTGAAGAAAACTGTTGGCAACCCTCTAAATGTAAAGAGGGGGCAAGAGCTTGCTCAAAGAGTAAAATCATTAGAAGAAGAGAGAGACGGCTTATTGCAAAGGCTTGATGAGACAGAAGAAAAGCTTAGAGAGTATGAAAAACCTGGCTCGAGCAATAATGAGATAGCAAAAAAATTATACGAAGAAACTGAAAAATATAAGATGATAGCTGGCTACACAGATCTAAAGGGCAAGGGCATCATACTAACTATAGATGAACCAAAACTTGCCGATGGCGAAGTGAGCTTTGGCATACAAAACGATATAGATCTAATTCTTAGCGCCATTAGCGTTTTAAATAGCGCTGGAGCTGAGGCTATATCTATAAATGAAGAGAGATACACATCATTTACTGAGATAGTAAGTGCAGGTAAACATATAGAAGTTGGCGGAGTAAGTACATCTGCGCCCATAGTTATAAAGGCTATAGGCGACGCTGACACAATGCAATCGGCTATTGAGTTTAAAGGCGGAATTAAAGATGAGCTGCAAAACTATAACTACCAAGTCATTTTAACTGTAAGAGACGATATACTTATACCGAGATACAAAAAGAGCATCGACTTTCTATACGCAAAGCCTGCTAATGACGTGCAAGAATGAAGCATAAGATTAAACGCGTTGTGCTTGTTATAATTTATATACTTGTAGGAATTTTCCTTGGCTTATACTTAAAGACAGACAGAGAATTCTACGAGCCTTTAAGCATAAACAAGATGAAAGAGACAAGCATCAAGGTAAAGAATTTAAAAGCAGAAATCAAGAGCATTAATGAAGAGCTCGACAAGCAAGAGAAAAAGCTTGAGACTTTGGATAATCTAGTCAAGAACGATAGTGATTTTTTAGCATTTTTAAATGAAGAAAAATTATTTTATCAGATGATATCAGGAGACGTTGATCTTGAAGGCCCAGGCATAGTACTTACCATAAGTGAGGAAGCTGTCGATAGGCCGGTCAAGAGGACTGACGTGGTTCACGATAGCGACTTACTAAGGATAATTAACGACTTAAGGGATTCAGGCGCCGAAGCCATCAGCATAAACGATTTAAGAGTTTATTCAAGGACTGGCGTTAAGTGCAATGGACCAGTTGTTAGGCTCAACGGAAGAACTAAGGGAGCGCCATTTGTAATAAAGGCGATAGGCAACAGTGACAAGCTTTATTCAGCGATTAAGTCACCGGGTACTTTTGCTAGTATCTTAGAGACCATAAACCCAATTAAGCTTGATATAGAGCAAAGTGAAAATGTTCTTGTTAAGAAAAAGATAGACGAGGACAAGATTATATATTCAGAAAAATTGACGGGAGAGGATAAAAAATGATTATTGCACTCATTGGTATAATAATCGGAATAATAATCGGCTATGTACTGCCATATAGTTACAATCCATATTATTCCTTGTATATATCCATGGCGCTACTAGCTGCGATTGACTCAGTTTTTGGTGGTATTAACGCACACATGGACAACAATTTTAACAATAAGCTTTTTTTATCGGGTCTTATTGGTAACTCCTTAATCGCGGCGCTGCTTACTTGGCTAGGCGATATTCTTAGCATACCTTTATATTATGCGGCGATTTTCGTCTTCGGAGGAAGAATTTTTAACAATTTTGCGACAATTAGAAGAAAAATACTAAACAAAATGTAGATTTTGTGGTAGAATATAAGTAATAGAGTAAATAATTAAATACTTAGTATAAAAGGAGGATTCGTAAATGATTGATTTTGATGTAGAAATTGACCAATTTGCCAAAATTAAAGTTATAGGTGTTGGCGGAGCAGGTAACAACGCCGTTAACAGAATGGTTGATGCAGGCGTAAAGGGTGTTGAATTTATTGCAGTTAACACAGATAGACAAGCACTTGCATCATCAAAGGCACAAAACAAAATTCAAATAGGAGATAAGGTTACAAAAGGTTTAGGCGCTGGAGCTAACCCAGAAGTTGGTTCACAAGCAGCTCTTGAAGATAAAGAAGGCATCACTGAAATGCTTAAAGGCACTGACATGGTATTTATCACAGCCGGTATGGGCGGTGGAACAGGTACTGGTGCTGCACCTATCATTGCGCAATTAGCAAAGGAACAAGGCATACTAACTGTAGGCGTTGTAACTAGACCATTTGGCTTTGAAGGTATGAAGAGAGCTAAGAATGCATCTCAAGGAATTAGCCAATTACTTGAAGTAGTTGATACTCTAGTAACTATTCCGAACGACAGACTTCTTCAAATAGCTGACAAGAAAACATCATTAAAAGATGCTTTCATTATGGCTGACGAAGTACTTAAACAAGGTATACAAGGTATATCTGATCTAATCAGTGTACCGAACCTAATCAACCTAGACTTTGCTGACGTTAAGACTATCATGGAACAAAAGGGTATTGCTCACATGGGTATAGGCTTTGCTCAAGGAGACAACAGAGCTACTGACGCAGCGAAACTTGCTATCAAGTCACCACTACTTGAAACATCCATAGAAGGATCTAAGTCCGTTCTATTAAATATCACAGGTGGTACAGACCTTGGTATGTTCGAAGTAAATGAAGCCGCAGACTTAATCAGACAATCAGTTGCTGACGATGCAAACATCATCTTCGGTGCTGGTATCGATGAAAGCCTTGGCGATTCTATCAAGATAACTGTTATCGCTACAGAATTTGAAGATGGATCTAAACCTGCTAAAAAAGATTCAAATAAGGATTCTGATGTAGAAGAAGAAAAGTACGAAGAAAAGAGAAGTGAACCTACTTCAAGCTTCGACGATTCTTTATTAGTACCTGATTTTTTAAAGAATAATTAATTATGAAGTGTCCTTTTTGTTCTTACGAAGATTCAAAAGTACTAGATTCAAGACCTACTAATGAGGGTACTGCGATTAGGAGACGTAGAGAGTGTCTTCGCTGTAAAAAAAGATTTACAACATATGAAAAAATTGAAGAAACACCTTTAATAGTTGTCAAGAAAAACGGAGACAGAGAGACATTTGACAGAAGTAAGATATTAAAGGGCGTAATCAAATCTTGCGAGAAAAGACCTGTTAGCCTAAGTCAAATTGAAGGCTTGGCAGATAGTGTCGAAGAAAAGCTTATGAGCACGATGAAGAAAGAAGTTTCATCTACCGAAGTAGGCGAACTTATTATGCAAGGCCTTAAGGAGATAGACCAAGTAGCTTATGTAAGATTTGCTTCAGTATACAGAGAGTTTAAAGATACTCAATCATTTATGAAAGAGCTCCAAAAGATAATAGACGAACAAAACAATTAGTATAAGAAATGCCTTTCTTGTTTTACAGGAAAGGCATTTTTGTGATTTATTCAATACGATTAATATATAGAGGCTAGTCTTTATTTGACTAGCCTCTTTGTATCATTATTTCTTTTTGCTTACTTGTTTTTTATAAACATTGTCATACCACGCTTGCTTTGAAACTATTAATGTCTCTAAAGAAGCATTCTTGCTCTTATAAAGCTTTTCGTGAAGTGCTTGACAATCTCTCAAGTCATTTAATGTTAAATCTGGATAATCTTTAAGGCCATAAGTACCATTAACAAAGATGGCGTATTCAAGATCGCCGTTCTTTTTAATCCAGCTATTGCAAGTCGCTTCAACGCCATTTAGCATCTTCTTTATAAACTCAGTATTTACAGGCTTTTCTTTAAGAAGGTCTTCGTACATAAGAGCCTTTAAGCCCATTAGGTGATGGTTTAGTGAAGAGTGCGTCATGCCGATGTAGTACTCAGCGCCGTAGTCCATAACTAGGCAGGCATCTTCTTTATAAGGAATTTTGATTGCGTTTTGATTAGCGTATTTTTTGTAATAAGTCAAGACCTTATCGGCAAGCTCTAAATATTTTTCATCTTGAAACTTTTCATACATTCTTAAGCAGATGTAGGCGTAATCAAGATTCCACCTTGTATCGAAGTAGCCTTTCTCAATGTTGTAGTCAGCCTTTAGCCACTCACTTCTATATGGAATAGGATAGTAGCCTTCGTCATTAAGCTTCTTCGCTGTATCGTCTATAAGCTTTGCTGTCATTACTTGTGAAAATTTGCTGTCAATCGTATCTAGGTGAGTGTTTGCAATATATATAGCGCCTTGCAAAAAGAAGTAGCTCTCCTTATATGGCACCGAGCGCGGATTCATTTGATAGTAGTAGCCATCAGGAATGATACAGTGCTTATCAAGTCTGTACTTCATGTCGACAAGTTTAAACGCTTCTTGCGTTTGGAATGGTTTTTCATCCATGCTCGCGTAGCAAATGCTGTATTTAATGTCTTTATTCGTGTCTTTGATATCTTTTAGTCTTAATTTTATCTTTAGTTTTGTCTTGTCATAAGTAATTTCGCTCTCAATGTTCACCTTGTCAATAATATTGTCTTGAACATCTTTGTAAGCGTTGATGGCTGTGATCACGTAGTATTTTTCGCCGCTATGCAAAATGACTATGTTTGGATTTTTAATATTGAATTCTTTTTTCTCTATGCTAATAATTTTCGCAGCCTCATCAATGTATTCGCAGCTCGCATCTTTCATTTTTATAGGAAAATCAATATCTAAACTGTCCTTGCCATCAAAACTTCCCGTGATAAACTTAAGCTTGGCGCCTTTAAACTCAAAGCCATCTTCCTTAGCTTCCTCAGCTTCTTTGCCTTTTTCATCTTCTTTATTTTCTTTCGTTTCCTCAGCTTCTTTAGTCTCCGTAGTTTCCTCAGTTTTTTCAGTTTCCTTAGCAGCTTCCTCGGCATAAGCTGTATTTTTTGTGCTTAACACGAGTAAAAATACACTCAGCGTTATTAGCAAGACAAATATATTAAATTTTATTTTTATTTTATTTATTTTCATTACTTTCTCCTATAATTATAGTTTCTTAACTCTTAGCACTATAATTATACATTAAAAGACTTCGATTTACAAGAAATTTAACAGCTTTGTAAAGAAAAAAATCCTGGTCACATAAGTGATCAGGATTTGTGATGGGAATATTAGACTTATTCGATGATGATAGGTCCATTGCTTGTCTTTATATCACCGAATAGAGTAAGGTCTGAATCGTTATTAAGTACTGCTGTACTTAATTCGTCACCGTCTTCATCAAGCTTAAATCTGCTGTCGTCGAAGATGGCTGGGCATGTGTATTTACTTAGACCTCTTAGATTAAACTTGACATTTCTGCTAACGCTTTCTAATTCAACTGTGACAGGTCCATTACTATTAGTTATAATAATGTTTTCAGCGCAGTTGAAGACGTCTTTAACATCAACATAAGCGTTTGTTGTGTGAGCTTCTAGATTAACAAATGGTGTGTTATGCATAGTTATTTCAGCGTTTGTTGTATTTATAAGAAGGTCAGTGAACTTCGCGTCCTTTATCTTAACTGAATCGTTAGTAGTTTTAAGTTCTGATTTGCCAATGATTGAGTCTTCAATCTTGATCTTGTCATTGCTTGTTGTTAAGTATAGCTCGTCACAATTGACTGAGTCAAGAATTATCTTGTCATTGCTTGTCTTAACATCAACTTTAGCAAAGTTTAAAGCAGGTACTAAAACCTTTAGGCTAACTGCAAAATCTTTTTTAGTAAAACTTTCGTAGTTTGGCTCGATAAGTATTTCTTTATCATCGATAAAGCAGTTTATGAACTCATAATCGCCAGGAATAGTTTTTTTATCTGTGTAATAGATTTTGCCAAAGATTTCAATTTGATCTGAGCTCGATGGAAGTATCTCTACTTTTTCATTAGTATTATTTATTATTAAATCATATTTTTTATTCTTGTCTACATCAAGTTTAAGTGTTGCGAACTTTTTGTTTTTGAATCTATCATCAAAGCTGTAGCTTGCGTATATATGGCCGTCTCTCATGCCTTTCTCAGCAGTTTCTAATGACTTACTAACTATCTTGTTAACAAAGTTTGAGATTTTGTTAGCAAACTTATCTGACGCGTCAAAGACGTCAAAGTCGTCGCCTTCAATATGGATTTCATTTCTCTTTTTATTTGGCTTATAAGTTTTTTCGCCTTTCTTTTCACCAACAGCGTTAAGAAGTTTTAGCGCCTCTTCTTCATCAATCTTGCCGTCCTTTAACATTTTAAGGATCATAATTTTTTCTTCAGACATTTTAAACCTCCTTTAGTTCTAAAAGCATTTTTTCTGCTTCACTACTTGTTATTGTACCGCTATTTAAGAGCTCAAGTATTTCTTTTTCGCTAGTTGAACTCTTTTGATCAGAGATAATCTCGTTGATTTGATCAAGCTTTTTAATTACAGTGGGGTAGGATATACCCAAAGCTCTTTCAATCTCTTTAATATTGCCTCTTTTTAATAGAAAAGTCTTAATAAAGTCAATCTGCTCGCTATTAAGCTTGTAGAATGAGTTATTCTCGAATCTTCCTTCTATAGTCGTGTTGCAATTGTCGCAAACTAACCTTTCTATGTATAGTTTTGAACCGCAAACAGGACATTCATTTAATGCTTTATTAATCATAGCGTCCTCCTTTATTAAGATTATACATCTATTAATTAAATATGTCAATATATTTTTGAAAATATTTTAAATATATTTATTTTTTAATTAAATTTATTAATATTAAAATAATAAAAATTAATGTTGGACATCTTGCAGCTTATTTGATATAATAAAAAAGGTGAGAAAATGAATTTGTTTGACATGGAAAGAGAAAAAAATTTAAAATTATCTCAAAATTTAGCTGAACGCTTTAGACCAAAGAGCCTCGATGACTACATTGGTCAAGAGAAGGTACTTAATAAGAACTCTTTTCTATACAAGGCGATCAAGGCCGACAGACTTCCTTCGCTTATACTATATGGCCCAGCAGGCACTGGTAAGACTTCACTTGCAAACGTTATTGCTAACACTAGTAAGTCGAATTTCATAAAGATTAGTGCCGTGGGTAGCGGCGTAAGCGACTTAAAGAAGGCGGTAGAGGAGGCCAAAAGGCTTTTGGAAGAGAATAAAAAGACCATACTCTTCGTAGACGAGATACATAGGTTTAACAAGGCTCAGCAAGATTTTCTGCTTCCATACGTTGAAGATTCGACCGTTACGCTCATAGGTGCAACGACAGAAAATCCATATTTCGAGGTCAATAGCGCACTTATATCGAGATGCTTCATAATAAGGCTTGAAAAGATGAGTGAGGAAGACTTAACCCAGCTTGCGAAGAAAGCCTTAGCAAATGAGGTCAATGGACTTGCTTCACTAAAGGCGAGCATCGATGACGACGCACTTGAGTATCTAGTTAGAATTTCTAATGGCGACGCGAGAAATATGCTAAACTTTTTAGAGATAGCTGTTTTAAGTCAAGATCCAGAAGCTGATATGACTCGCCATATTAAGTACGAGGACGTCAAGGGACTTGTCTTTGAAAGAGCACACTCCTACGACAAGAGCTCGACTATGCATTACGACACAATCTCAGCTTTCATCAAGAGTATGAGAGGCTCGGATCCAGACGCAACAGTCTTTTACTTAGCTCACATGCTAAATAATGGCGAGGACCCATTATTCATAGCGAGACGTATAGTGATATTTGCTTCAGAAGACATTGGTCTAGCTGACCCAAACGCGCAAACGCTTGCGACGTCAGCCTTTTATGCGGTCAAAGCCATCGGCATGCCAGAAGCACGCATAATCTTGAGTAACGCAGCCATTTACATGGCGCTTGCAGATAAGAATAACTCGACCTATGTCGCCATTAACAAGGCGATGGCGGATGTCGATAAGATCAAAGAATTTCAAATTCCTCTGCACATAAGGGACGCTCACAACAATGACAAGAAGGTCTTTGGTGATCACGCGGACTACAAGTATCCGCACAATTATAAGGACAAAAAACCTGAGCAAAATTATTTGCCCGAGGGTTTAGAAGATAAAAAGTATTTTAATAATAATTAAGGAGGTCAACAAATGAAAGTTGGTATTAATGGTTTTGGTAGAATTGGTAGAGATGTAGCTAGGATTCTAGTTGAAGAGAACAATGGCCTAGAATTAGCTCACATCAATGCTTCAGGTGATTTAAAGACACTTGCGCATCTATTTAGAAATGATTCTCTATATGGTAGATTATCAGTTTCTTGTGAAGCTTGTGAAGATGGCTTCATGATCGATGGCAAGAAGGTTACAAACACTCAATTTAGAGATCCGGCAGAAATTCCTTGGAAGGACTATGGCGTAGACATCGTTATCGACTCAACTGGAGCATTTAAAAACAACGAAACTCTTTACAAACACATCGACAAGGGCGGCGCAAAGAAAGTTATTTTAACTGCACCTGCAAAGGGCGAAATCGATAAAACTATCGTTATGGGTGTAAACGAAAAAGAATACGACAAGACTAAACACAATGTTATCAGTAACGCATCTTGTACAACTAACTGTCTTGCACCATTAACAAAGGTTATTGAAGATAATTTCGGCATCAAGAGAGGCCTTATGACAACTATCCACGCTTACACTTCTGACCAAGTTTTACTTGACCACAAGCACAAAGACATCAGAAGAGCAAGAGCGGCAGCTATGTCTATGGTTCCTACAACAACAGGAGCAGCAAAGGCAGTTGCACTAGTTATCCCTTCACTAAAGGATAAATTAACTGGATACGCAGTTAGAGTGCCAGTTCCAACAGTTTCACTTACAGACGTTGTATTTGAATTAAATAAAAATGTAACTAAAGAAGAAATTAACGAAGCTGTTAAAAAAGCAAGTGAAAATGAATTAAAGGGCGTATTAAAATATGCTGACGAAGAGCTTGTTTCTGTTGACTACGTTGGTGACAGACACTCATCAATCTTCGATCCATTCTTAACTTTAGTTATAGAAGGCAACTTAGTTAAAGTAGTTTCTTGGTATGATAACGAATATGGCTATAGCCACAGAGTAGTTGACCTAGCAAAATACATTGCTGATCAAGAATAATTATTATAATATAAAAGGAAAAGATAATGAAAAAAACATTAAAAGATTATAATTTTGATGATAAAACAGTTTTATTGAGATGTGATTTTAACGTGCCAATGAAGGACGGCGTTATCACTGACAATAAACGTATATATGAGTCACTTCCTACTATCAAGCACCTTCTTGATAATGGTGCAAAAGTGATTATGATGAGCCACTTGGGTAGACCAAAGGGCGAATACAACTTAAAATTCACGCTAGAGCCAGTTAAGGAAGAGATAAAAAAGCTTCTTGGAAGAGATGTAAAGTTTATCTCTTGCCCTGAAGTAGTTAATGATGAAGTTAAAGATGCGGCTAAAAATCTTAAAAAAGGAGAAGTTCTTTTACTAGAAAATACTAGATTTAGAAAAGAAGAAGAAAAATGCGATGAAGACTTCTCTAAAGAGCTAGCAGAGCTTGCAGATATCTATGTTAATGACGCTTTCGGTACTTCACACAGAGCTCACGCATCAAACGTTGGCGTAAGCAAATTTTTACCATCGGCACTAGGCTTCTTAGTTGAAAAAGAAATGAATATCATGGCGAAAGAGCTTGACGAACCTAATCATCCATTCATAGCTATACTTGGTGGATCAAAGGTTTCTGATAAGATAGGCGTAATTGAAAATCTATTAAATAAGGCTGATAAGATACTTATAGGCGGCGCTATGGCATATACATTCTTAAAGGCAAAGGGCATAAATGTAGGCAAGAGCTTAGTTGAAGACGACAAGTTAGAGCTAGCACTTGAACTATTAAAAAAGGCTGATGCAAAGAAAGTTGATTTGGTTCTACCAGTTGACGCTCTATGCGCTAAAGAAATAAAAGAAGACGCTGAAGCTGAATGCTTTGAAGTAAATCATATACCAGAAGACATGATGGGTCTTGACATTGGACCAGAAACTATTGACGTATTTACTAAAAAGTTATTAGGCGCAAAGACTATTGTTTGGAACGGACCTATGGGCGTTTTTGAAATGGATAAATTTAAGAACGGCACTAACGCCATTGCCAAGGCACTTGCAAATTCTGATGCGACAACTATTGTCGGTGGAGGAGATAGTGCGAGCGCTGTTCAAAAAGCTGGCTATGAAGAAAAGATCACACACGTTTCAACTGGTGGCGGCGCTTCACTTGAACTAATGGAAGGAAAGGTACTTCCTGGCATAGCTGCTATAAATGATAAATAAGGAGACAAATTTGAGAAAATTTTTACTTGCTGCAAATTGGAAGATGAATATGGACGTAATGGAGACTGAAGGCTTCTTCAAGGACTTGAGTCTAAAGCCTAATGACTCGTGTGACGTTTATATCGCAGTTCCATTTACAGATATTTATTTAGCAAATAAAACTAAAAAGTTTAATGAGATTAAGATAGGTGCTCAAAACATCTACTTTGAAGACAAAGGCGCCTTTACTGGCGAGATTAGCACTTCTATGATTAAGTCATGTGGAGCGGATTTTGTTATCATTGGTCACTCTGAAAGAAGAGAGATCTTCGGCGAGTACGATGAGATGATTAACAAAAAAGTTCTTAAGGCGATTGAAGACGATGTTGAAGTAATTCTATGCGTCGGCGAGACTTTGTCAGAAAGAGAAGAGGAAAAGCACTTTGATAAGATCGAAAAACAATTAAAGGCTGACCTTGTGGACGTAGACGCAGCTAAATTAAATAGCTTCGCCATCGCTTACGAGCCAATCTGGGCTATAGGCACTGGCAAGAGCGCATCTAAGGAAGACGCTGAAGAAATGTGCCGTTTTGTTAGAGAAAAAGTTAAGGCGATGAACCCTAACCTTGAAGCAAAGCTTAGAGTACTTTATGGCGGCAGTGTTAAAGAGGCAAATGCAGCTGAATTAGCTAAAGAAGAAAACATTGACGGCTTCTTAATTGGTGGCGCTTCACTTAAGACTGAGTCTTTTGAAGCCATTGCTAAGGAGATATAATATGTCAAAGGCTATATTAATAATATTAGATGGCTTTGGAATAGGCAAGGATAACGACGCAAACGCTGTATATAGAGCCAAGACGCCGACAATAGATAAGTTATTTAATGACTGCCCTCACGCAAAACTTCAGGCGAGCGGCGAATATGTTGGATTGCCAGCGGGACAGATGGGTAACTCTGAAGTCGGTCACTTAAATATAGGCTCGGGAAGAGTTGTTTATCAAGACCTATCACTTATCAATAGAGATATAAAGACTGGAGATTTCTTTAAAAAAGAAGAATTTCTTAAGGCGATAGAGCACGCAAAGAAAAATAATACAAATCTTCATCTGATGGGTCTACTAAGCTATGGCGGTGTTCACTCGCACATTGATCACATCAAGGCACTTTTAGACCTTTGTAAAAAAGAGGGCATTGGTGAAAAAACATATCTACACGCAATTCTAGATGGAAGAGATGTTGATATACACTCAGGCGAGAGCGATGTGAGTGAAATTATTGCTTACATGAAAAACAATTCATGCGGTCAGCTTGCCTCCATCAGCGGTAGGTACTATGCTATGGATAGGGACAAGCGCTATGACAGAACTGAAAAATATTACAAAACTGTCACATCTAAGACGCCTGAACTTGTTTCAGACGATGCAATAGACACGATTAAAAAATCTTATGAAGAAGACGTCACTGATGAATTTATCTTACCATGCGCTATAAGAAATGATGGTAAAGTCACTGAAATAAAGTCTGGTGACAGCATTATCTTTATCAATTTTAGGCCGGATAGAGCAAGACAAATCACAGATGCTTTCACTAACAAAGACTTTGCTGGCTTTGATAGAAAGTTTTTAGATGACATATATTACGTGTGCATGACTAATTACGACTCAAGCTTTAAAAACGTTCACATTGCTTATGGTGATGAAACGATAGTCAATACACTTGGTGAAGTAATTTCAAAACACGGACTAAAACAGCTTCGTATAGCTGAAACAGAAAAGTACGCTCATGTAACATACTTTTTCAATGGCGGCCGTGAAGAAAAATTCTCTGGTGAAGATAGAATTTTAATCAATTCACCGAAGGTAGCGACATACGATTTACAGCCTGAGATGAGCGCTTATGAGCTAACAGATAAGCTAGTCAGCGTCATGGGTGACTATGATCTAATCATATTAAACTACGCAAACACTGACATGGTCGGACACACAGGAGTAGTTCCAGCCATAATCAAAGCCGTAGAAACAGTTGACACTTGCCTTGCAAAGCTATTAGCAAAGGCAAAGGAATGTGGCTTCACAGCCATAATCACAGCGGATCACGGTAACTGCGAGGCAATGTTTGATGATGAGGGTAAGCCAATCACATCGCATACGACAAACCCAGTCCCTGTAATACTTTATAACGACGGAAAGCATAAGCTTAAAGATGGCGTGCTAGCTGATTTAGCACCATCACTATTAGATATATTAAATATAGAAAAGCCAAAAGAAATGACAGGCGAGAGCCTATTGGTATCGGAGGAATAAAATGAGTAGAATTATTGATGTATTTGCTATGGAAGTCTTAGATTCAAGATCTAACCCAACTGTAGAAGTAACAGTTTTAGCTGAATCAGGAGCAATCGGATCAGCTATAGTCCCATCAGGAGCATCTACTGGCGAACACGAAGCCGTAGAACTTAGAGATGGAGACCCAAAGAGATACGCTAAGAAAGGCGTGTTGAAGGCAGTTGACAACGTAAATAATGTTATCGCACCAGAAATTTTTGATATGGAAGTAACAGATCAAGTATCAATTGATAAATTGATGATAAACCTTGATGGAACAGAAAATAAAGGCAAACTTGGTGCAAACGCTATGCTTGGCGTGTCACTAGCAGTTGCTAAATGTGCTGCAAATGAACTAAACATGCCACTTTATAGATACATTGGCGGAACTAATGCAAAAGTTTTACCAGTACCTATGATGAATATTTTAAATGGCGGTAAACACGCTGATAACAACGTAGACATACAAGAGTTTATGATTATGCCAATAGGCGCAGAAACATTTAGAGACGCGCTTAGAATGGGCTCAGAAGTTTATCATAGCTTAAAGAATGTTCTTAAAGAAAGAAAATTAGCTACAGGTGTTGGCGACGAAGGCGGTTATGCACCAGACCTATCAAGCAATGAAGAAGCTATAGAAACTATAATCGAAGCTATAGAAAAAGCTGGATACGAAGCAGGCAAGGACATCTACCTAGCTCTTGACGTTGCTGCGAGCGAACTATATAACGCTGATACTAAGAAATATTATCTAAAGAGCGATAACGCAGAGCTTACAGACGAAGAAATGATTGACTACTATGAAAAATTAGTTGACAAGTATCCACTTTACTCAATTGAAGACGGTTTAGACGAAAACGATTGGGACGGATGGAAGAAATTAACTGAAAGACTAGGAGATAAGATTCAATTAGTTGGTGACGACTTATACGTTACAAACACAAAGAGAATCAAAAAAGGTATTGAAACTCACACAGCAAACTCAGTTTTAATTAAGCTTAACCAAATCGGTACTTTAACTGAAACTATCGAAGCTATCGAAATGGCTCACAGAAATCATTACACAGCAGTTATTTCACACAGATCAGGTGAAACAGAAGATACAACTATCGCAGACCTATCAGTTGCACTAAACACTGGACAAATCAAAACAGGTGCACCAGCAAGATCTGAAAGAGTTGCGAAATACAATCAACTACTTAGAATTGAGTACATGCTTGACGATACAGCAGTTTACGCTGGTAAGAGCATACTAAGAAAATAATTTTAAAAAAATCTATATGGGATGGGCCCCGTGCTCATCCTTTTTTTGTGTCTGAAGAAGGCCATTGACTTAGTGGCAAGACTATATTAATAGCAAGGCAAAAACGATTTTTACAAAAGCCGATTTACGCGCAAATCGATATTTGCACTTCCATAAACATGGCCCAAAATGAATTACGCATAAATCGAAGTAAATGAGAAAAAATCATTGCAAAATAAATGTTCTTGTGGTAAAATAGATATGTTATAAGAGAGAATGGAGGTGTGTGTATGACTTACGTATTGTATGCACTAGTTGCAATTTCAGCTTTAGTATTAACTATATCAGTAGCAGCTACTGAGGGAGACGATCAAGGCTTACAAGCATTGGGCGGAGCTGAAAGCATTTGGGGTTCTAAAAATCCTACAAGAAATGTTCTTTTAAAAAGAATAACTACAGTTTCATCGGTTGTGTTTATGGTAACAACTTTGATATTAGCGGCTTTATAATAATAAAATAGGAGGAAGAAATGGACAAAATTTTAATCATAGCTCCTATAGTTGGAGCTGTAGCACTATTATTTGCTTTAGTAAAAGCTATGTATGTTTCTAAGCAAGATGCTGGAAACGACAGAATGAAGGAGATAGCTGGCTACATTCAAGAAGGTGCACTTGCATTTTTAACTAGAGAATACAAATATTTAGCAATATTCATTGTTGTATTATTTGCAATTCTAGCTCTATCAATCAACATCGGTACTGCCGTTTGTTATTTAATAGGTGCGGTATTCTCAATTTGTGCTGGATACATCGGTATGACAGTAGCTACTAAGGCTAACGTAAGAACTGCAAACGCAGCTAAGGAAAGCGGTATGGGCAAGGCTCTAAACGTTGCTTTCTCAGGCGGTACTGTTATGGGTATGTGCGTTGTAGGTCTAGGTTTACTAGGTACTAGCATTGTTTGGATGATATTCAAAGATGCTAACATCGTTACAGGCTTCGGTCTAGGTGCTTCATCAATCGCTTTATTCGCAAGAGTTGGTGGCGGTATCTATACAAAGGCTGCAGACGTTGGTGCTGACTTAGTTGGTAAGGTTGAAGCTGGTATTCCAGAAGACGACCCAAGAAACCCAGCTGTTATCGCTGATAACGTTGGTGATAACGTTGGTGACGTTGCTGGTATGGGAGCTGACTTATTTGAATCATATGTTGGAGCTATAATCTCAGCTATCACTTTAGGTGCATTAGCATTTAGCGACAACGGTATTGCATTTGCACTAGCTCTATGCTCAGTTGGTATTGTATCATCAATTATCGGTACATTATTTGTAAAAGGCGATAAGAACCCTCAAAAAGCACTTGATATGGCTACTTGGGGAAGCTCAATAATCACTATAATCGCTTCTTACTTCTTATCTACAAAGATATTAGGCTCAATCCAACCATTCTATGCTATAGTAGCAGGTGTTATTGTAGGATTAATCATAGCAAAAGTTACAGAATATTATACAGCTGCTGAATATAAACCAGTTCAAAAAGTTGCTGAAGAATCAGAAACAGGTGCTTCAACAAACATCATCGCTGGTCTATCAGTTGGTATGATGTCAACAGCTATCCCAATGATAGTTATTTCAATAGGTATATTAGCTGCATTCTTCTTAGCAGGTGGAGCAGCAAGCCCAGTAAATGGTCTTTACGGAATTTCACTTGCAGCAATAGGTCTACTAGCAACAGCTGCTACAACTATTGCAGTTGACGCATATGGACCAGTTGCTGATAACGCTGGTGGTATCGCTGAAATGTGCGGACTTCCAGAAAATGTAAGAGATATTACAGATAAGCTAGACTCAGTTGGTAACACAACAGCAGCAGTTGGTAAAGGTTTTGCCATCGCTTCAGCTGCACTTACAGCTCTAGCACTATTCGCTTCATATACACAAGCAGTTGGACTTGAAAAGATCGACTTAACAAATCCATTAACTATAGCAGGTGTCTTCATTGGTGGTATGCTACCATTCTTATTCTCATCATTAACTATGGATGCAGTTGGTAAAGCTGCTAACCAAATGATCGAAGAAGTTAGAAGACAATTTAAATCCATCCCTGGTATCATGGAAGGAACTGCAAAACCTGATTACGGCAAATGCGTAGACATTTCTACTAAGGCAGCTCTTAAGGAAATGGTTATCCCAGGACTTCTAGCTGTTGTATGCCCAGTACTTGTTGGTATACTTCTAGGAACAGAAGCTTTAGGTGGTCTACTTGCTGGTTCATTAGTAACAGGCGTTCTAATGGCGATCTTCATGTCAAACGCAGGTGGAGCTTGGGACAATGCTAAAAAGTATATTGAATCAGGTGTTCATGGTGGAAAGGGTTCAGATGCTCACAAAGCAGCAGTAACAGGAGATACTGTTGGTGACCCATTCAAGGATACATCAGGACCATCTCTAAATATACTAATTAAATTAATGACAATAGTAGCATTAGTATTTGCACAAGTATTTGTTAGCTACGGTGGACTTATTATAAAATAAGATAAAATTGTAATTGGACTCCCCTTGATTTTAATCAGCGATGCTATTAAATAAGGGGAGCTTCATTTATAATATGGGTGATTTTATGGAAATAACGATTGACAATATTAAAATAAATTACATAATAGAAGGCGATTCAGAAAAGCCAGTTCTTATACTTCATGGCTGGGGCGCTTCTATCGAAGCAGTCATGGGTATAGTGAACGCTTTGAAGGATACAAGAAAAGTTATTGCCATAGATTTGCCAGGCCACGGCAAGTCGTCTGAACCAGATAGAGTTTTTGGTGGAGAGGACTATGCAAATATTGTCAAGGCCTTTGTAAAGGAGCTCGGCATTGAGAAATTTGACGCGATCGGTCATAGCTTTGGCGGCAAAACTTTAATACAAATTGCTTCTGAAGGCTATGAAAGACTAGATAAGATGGTACTTATCGATGCATCAGGCATACTTCCTAAGAGAAGTCTTTCATACTACTTAAAAGTTTATACATATAAATTCTTTAAAAAGCTTTACAGGTTAATCTTTTTTTACAAGAGTGAAGAGGAGCTTATGAAGAAGCTTTCAAAGAAATTTGGCTCTGATGACTACAAAAACACAAGTGGCATCATGAGGAAGACCTTCGTTAAGGTCGTTAATGAGTCTCTTCTTGATAGGCTAGGGCTTATTAAGAATGATACTCTAATACTCTGGGGTAAAAATGACGATACAACTCCATTATATATGGGTAAAATAATGAATGAGAAGATAAAAAACTCTGCTCTGGTTGAGCTTGAGGGCGGACATTTCTCATATGCAGATGATTATCAAACATTCACACGCGTAATTAGATCTTATCTTAGTAAGGAGGAACTATGATAGCTATATTTATATTCTTGCCAATATTATTAACAGTTTTAATATATATACATTCTTTGGCGTATTTCCAAATTATGCAATTAAATATGTATATCTCAAGTGAGTACGAAGCTTGGCTTAAAAATTTTGGCTGGCTTAAAAATTCATTAAAGAAAATAAAACCGGGAGATAAAAAGCCGCTTGTTTTTACTGATAGGATGAAGAGAATGATGAAGATATTTGCTTTATTTAACACTCTTATCATGTTTACTTCAATCATCGCTTATTTATTATTCGGTGAAAAAATTGCTCTAGCATATTTATTGGTACTTGCTTTTATTTTGTACATCATAAGAGCAAGGAGCGTTAAATGCGCAAATATATTAGCACTACCGATTGAAAATAAAATCAATCACGGTTTTTATGTTGAGGCGCAAAATAAAATTAAAAAAGAAAAAGAAAATAAATTAAAAGTAGTTGGAATAACTGGCAGCTACGGCAAAACATCTACAAAACTTGTTTTAAATGATATAGTGAAAAATAATCTTAAGACATATGCAACACCAAGCTCATTCAACACA
The DNA here is from genome assembly GCF_056590255.1 of Fenollaria sp. C0166D3. Lineage (NCBI taxonomy): Bacteria > Bacillati > Bacillota > Clostridia > Eubacteriales > Fenollaria > Fenollaria sp. C0166D3. The sequence goes on along the minus strand of NZ_JBWPVU010000007.1, from coordinate 86,209 downwards.
CCTATGGGTATATCAAAGGTAATCAACAATGAGCTTGAGAGCGGAACTGAAGTTTTCATCTCTGAGCTTGGGGCTAGATATGTAGGCGAGATTAAGGAAGTGGCTGAACTAGTTATGCCTGACATAGCCATAATCACAAACATCGGTCCATGTCACATAGAAACCTTTGGCTCTATGGAAAACATTGTCAAGACTAAGTTTGAGCTGATTGATTCGCTTAAAGAAGGCGGCCTTGCAATATTTAATTACGACAATCCATACATCAAAGAAAAGGCTGCTGAAGTCAAGACTAGAAAGGTTTACATCTCACTTGAAGATGACGCTTGCGATTACTTTGCTAAAGATATAAGCGTTGGTGAGTTTGGTACTGAATTTACTCTTATATACAAAAATAAAGAGTACAAGCTAAAGACAAAATTACTTGGTAAGCACAATATTTACAATGTACTTTTATCTGTGGCTGCGGCTCATGAGCTAGGCATGTCCATGGAAGAGATAGTTAAAGCAGTTCTTGATGTTAATCAAGTTGAGCATAGACTTTCTCTAGTAGAAAATCCAAATAATCTCATCATCATAGACGACGCATTTAACAGTAACCCAAGCGGTGCACAAGCGGCTCTTGATGTTGTCGCTGAGTTTAAAGAGGGAAAGAAGATCGTTATCTCACCGGGTATGGTTGAGCTAGGAGATTTACAATACGATGAAAATAAAAACTTCGGTAAGAATGCTGCAGCTCTTGTAGATCACTTCATCATAGTTTCAGAAGTGAATAAAAAAGCAATCAGAGATGGTCTCGTTGAAGGCGGACTTGAGGAAGCAAAGATACATGAAGCGGCAAGTTTAGAGGATGCACAATTAATTTTACAAAAAATATGTCAAGCAGGCGACGTGATTTTATTTGAAAACGATTTGCCTGATAATTATTAGGAGTTGATAGAATGCTAAAAGTAGGCGTTATATTTGGCGGAAGAAGCGTTGAACATGAAGTATCAGTTATTACAGGTATGCAAGTGATTGAGAACATGGATAAAGAAAAGTTCCTTCCAATCCCAATCTATATTACAAAAGAAGGCAAGTGGCTAAGCTCTGAAGCCTTCAAAAATTTTAAGACATTTAAAGATGGTGACTTTAGCTCAGCTAAGAACGTTATGCTTGGCTGTGATTATGGCGATTTTAATCTGTATATAAATCCAGAGACAAAATCCATGTTCGATAAAAAAGTTTATGAAACATTAGATTTGGTTTTCTTTGCGCTTCACGGAACCAATGGTGAAGACGGCTCATGCCAAGGACTTGTAGAAACAGTTGGCCTTCCATATACAGGTACTAACGTTTTAAGCTCCTCAGTTGGTATGGACAAGGTTATAATGAAGGACGTTTACAGAGCCAATGGTCTTCCTGTAGTTAATTACAGATATTATTACAGAAGTAAGTGGAGAAGCTCTAAAGAAGAAGTCATGGCAGATATTGAAAAGAATTTAAAATATCCATTATTTATAAAGCCATCAAACCTTGGCTCATCTATCGGTATATCTAAGGTTAAGAACAAGGACAATCTTGAAGAAGCTTTGATGATAGCCTTTAGTTATGACAAAAAAGTCATAGTTGAAGAATCAGTTGAAAACGCTAGAGAAATTAACTGCGCTGTCATGGGCTACGAAGAAAATGTAGAAACATCAGAGCTAGAAGAGCCACTAGATTTCAAAGAACTATTAACATTTGACGATAAATACGTATCAAATAAAAAGACTCCTGGAACAAAAACAATGAGAAATTTACTTAAGAAGGACGAGCCGCTAAGAGATGAGCTAGAGAGCTTAGCTACAAAGGCGTTTACATCCATTGATGCGGCAGGTAATGCCAGAGTCGATTTACTTGTATCTAAGGATACTGGCAAAATCTATATCAATGAGATAAATACAATACCTGGTTCAGTTGCTTTCTACTTATGGGAGCCTAAAGGATATTCGTTTAAAGATCTTATAACAAAGATGCTCGAGATAGCTCAAGCAGTTGACACTATGAGAAAAGAAACTGTTTACTCATATGACGCTGAACTCTTTAAACGTATTCAATACGGAAAGAAATTATAGGTGATAAGATGAAAATTAGGGAACTTGTAATGAATTATTTTAATAGTGAGGATTATCTTCCTCAAAGCAAGAAGGAATTATTAAGAACTTTTAAGATTAATAAAAAAGATAAGAGGATGTTTGAAAAACTACTTAAGTCATTAGAGAAGGATAAAAAGATTATTTGCAGCAACAATAAATATTACACTTACAATAGTTCCCATATTATTACAGGAAAGTATGAGGCTAATAAGCGCGGCTTTGGCTTTGTTATCGGCGAAGACTTTGATGTCTTCATTAGATTTGAAAATTCGATGTACGCGATGGATTCTGATGAGGTCTGCGCTGTCATCACAGATAAGAAGCCTGATGGCAACTACGAAGGCAAAATCATTAAGATACTTAATAGAGCAACGAAGAGAGTCGTTGGTACTTATCAAGACAATGACAGCTTCGGCTTTATCACTTGTGACGATGTCAAGATAGTCTACGACGTCTTTGTTAACAAAAGCGCTTCTAAAGGTGCAAAGCATGGTGACAAGGTCGTTGCAGAGATTATTAAGTATCCAGACAAAAATAAAAATCCTGAGGGAAGGGTCGTTGAAATCATTGGTAAGATTGATGATCCAGGCATAGACATCACTTCGATAATCAAGTCATATGAGCTTAGAGAATATTTTCCAAATAGAGTTAAAGATGAATTAGAAGAGATAAATTATGATATAGATTCTGAGGAGATAGCCCGCAGAGTCGACTACAGAGACTTACTTACGATAACTATAGACGGCGTTGACTCAAAAGACTTGGACGACGCCATCAGCGTAGTGAAAGATGATGATAAATACACATTATATGTACACATCGCTGACGTAGCGCACTATGTTAGGGAGCACACTTACTTAGATAAGGAAGCTTATTTAAGAGGCAACTCTTACTATCTGCTTGATAGAGTGCTTCCAATGCTACCAAAGGAGCTATCGAATGGTATTTGCTCACTTAATCCAAATGAGGACAGATTAACTCTTTCAGTCAGGATGGACATAGATAAAAACGGTGAGGTACTTAGCCATAAGATATCTGAAGCAATAATTAATTCTGATCATAGGCTTAACTACCCACAAGTTTCTGACTTTTTAGAAGGAAAGAAGAAGGCTGAAGAGCTTGGACTTGAAGGCTTAGAAGAAACTTTAAAGAATATGGAAGAGCTAATGCATATTCTTAATGAAAAGAGAAATAAAAGAGGCAATATTGACTTTGATATAGTTGAGACAAAAGTCGTTTTGGATGAAAAAGGCAAAGTTGTCGACATAAGGCCAGATGAAAGGCGCGTCGCTAACAAGATCATAGAAGAGTTTATGATAGCTGCGAATGAAACTGTGGCTAAAGATTATTTTATGAAGGACATACCTTTCGTCTATAGAGTGCATGAGAAGCCAAAGAGGGAAAAGATGTTCTACCTTTCTGAGTTTTTGAAGCGCTTCGAGCTATACATCAATCCAGACAATGTCACTTCGGCTGATATAGCAAATGTACTTAATGAGCTTAAGGGCAAGAAAGAGTCAGAGCTCATCTCAAACATCATTCTTAGAACTATGCAAAAGGCGAGATACACATACGAAGAGCTCGGTCACTTTGGCCTTGCATCAAAGTATTATTCACATTTCACATCGCCAATCAGAAGATACTCAGACCTTATAATTCACAGAATTATTAAAGATTTTATGAATGGCAGACTTAAGGAAAGCAAAATTGTCTACTACGAAAAGAATCTTGACCAAATCACAAAACACATTTCTGAGACAGAGCTAGTTCAAGAAAAGGCAGAGCGCGATATAGTTCAAATGAAGTGCGCTGAGTACATGCAAGACAAGATTGGAAATGTTTATGTCGGAAAAGTTTCTTCACTAACATCCTTTGGTATATACGTTATGCTTTCGAACACTATAGAGGGACTTTGTCACTTCTCAAATATGGACGACGACTTCTATTACTTTGACGAAACAGAATACAAAGTCATTGGCAAAGACTCACTAAATGAATACAAGATAGGCATGAAGGTCAGAGTGGCAGTACTTGACGCATCGAAAGAGACGAGAACTATAGATTTTAAAATTCTTGGAGTGGTTGAATGAAAGATGAAGATATAAAACTTGTAGCCAATAATAAAAAGGCGAGACATGATTATTTTATAGAAAAGATATATGAAGCAGGCTTGGTGCTTAAGGGAACTGAAGTTAAATCCATAAGACAGGGCAGAGTGAACCTAAAGGAGAGCTACGTCATCGTGAAAGATGGCGAGGTCTTCGTCTTTGGTATGCATATAAGTCCTTATAAAGAAGGCAACATTTTTAACGAAGACCCATTAAGAACGAGAAAGCTATTATTAAATAAAAATGAAATTAGAAAGATTTCTCAGGACGTGAAGCTAGCAGGATCTACTGTAGTTCCCTTAAGACTATACTTTAAGAATGGCAGAGCCAAGCTAGAGATAGCACTTGCAAAAGGTAAAAAGCTTTATGACAAGAGAGAGAGTCAAAGAGAAAGAGATATTAAGAGAAGTCTTGATAGGAAGTATAAAATTTAGGAGGTAAGCGATGAAGATCGGCGAGTCAAGAGAAAATTATTTAGAGATGATATTGATGCTACAAAACAAAGGCATAAAAGTTAGAAGCACAGACGTTGCTAAAGCCCTTGATTTTTCTAAGCCAAGTGTAAGTAGAGCAGTTGGTATATTGAAAGAAGACGGATACATCGAGGTTCAAGACGACGGTGAGCTAACATTTACAAAAGAGGGCGAGAAGCTAGCAAAACTTGTATATGACAGACACTGCACACTTAGAGCGTTCTTTGAAAGCATTGGTGTTGACCCAGAGACAGCAAATGATGATGCTTGTAGAGTCGAACACGTTATTAGTCAAGTTACATTTGACAAGATAAAGGAATTAGTCAATAAAGATAATGAATAACATACTAGATAGATTAAACACGAGACAGAGGGAAGCTGTTTTATATAACAGCGGTCCCTTATTAATCATGGCCGGAGCTGGATCAGGTAAGACAAGAGTAGTTACTTACAAGATTGCCTTTCTTATTGAGAATGGTCTTGCGAGCGAAAACGAAATACTTGCTATAACATTTACGAACAAGGCGGCTAAAGAGATGAAAGACAGAGTAGCGTCCTTCTTAAATAAAGACGTAAGCCCAATGTGGATAGGCACCTTTCACTCGATAGCGCTTAGACTGCTTAGGAGACACGCAAACCTTGTCGGATACACAAACAGCTTCACCATATATGATAGAGACAATCAAATAACACTTATTAAGGACATACTAAAGGAGCTTGAATTAGATCCAAAGACCTATGTCCCATCATACTTTATTGCATTAATATCAAATTTAAAAATGCAAAATATGGACGCTGACGAATATGAAAGCATTTCTGATAGTTATAGAAAGAAAACTGATGCTGAGGTTTATAGACGCTATCAAAAGAAGATGCTTGAGTATGATGCGATGGATTTTGATGATATGATAGTAAATTGCGTAAGACTTTTAGAAGAAAGTGAAGACGTAAGGCAAATCTATCAAGAGAGATTTAAGTACGTTTTTGTCGATGAGTATCAAGATACAAACTACATGCAATATAAGATGGCAAAGCTATTCTCAGATATGTACAAAAACATCTGCGTGGTTGGTGACGCTGACCAAAGTATATATGGCTGGAGAGGCGCTGACATTAGAAACATCTTAAACTTCGAAAAAGATTATAAAAATGTCAAGACCATACTTCTTGAGCAAAACTATAGATCAACAAAAAATATATTAAAGGCAGCGAACAATATTATCAAGAACAATGACGAGAGAAAAGATAAGAATCTTTGGACGGATAATCAAGACGGAGACGATATATACTGCTACATAACACAAAGCAATGTCGAAGAGAGTTACTTTGTAGCGCAAAAGATAAAAGAGCTATTAGATGAGGGTTATAATGAGAGCGACATCGCCATTCTTTATAGAACGAACGCTCAATCAAGATCCTTTGAAGATATGTTTTTGAAATTTGGAATTAAATATAATATAGTTGGCGGAGTAAAGTTCTATGACAGAAAAGAGATCAAGGACATACTTGCCTACTTTAAATTTTTAGATAACACAAACGATTTTATTTCACTTAAGAGAATTATCAATACTCCTAGACGAGGTATTGGAGATAAAAGCGTTGAGAGCATCACTAGTGATATGATTAGTAAAAATATTAGCCTTTACGATGCTCTATCCATTAGCACGAATAAAAAGATAAAAGAATTTTACGAGACGATTGAATCAATCAGAAAGCTTAAAGACAATGTGACTCTGTCAGAGCTATACGATTTAGTTCTTGATAGGACTGATTATTTAAACGCACTTGAGAGAGAAAATACTGTTGAAGCAAGAACTAGGATAGAAAACTTAGATGAGTTCAGAAACCTTTTACTTGACTATGAAGATAATTATGATAATATCACTCTTAAGGACTTTTTAGGAGAAATATCACTTTTAACTGACCTTGATAAGACTGAGGACAAGAGCGGGGATGCTGTAACTATGATTACTATGCATAGTGCTAAGGGCCTTGAATATAACATAGTCTTCGTAGTTGGCATGGAAGATGGTCTCTTCCCGAGCGAAAGAGCCATAGAAGAAGGGAGCCTCGAAGAGGAGAGAAGACTTTGCTACGTAGCTCTAACAAGGGCAATGAAAAAATTATTCTTAAGTTTAGCAAAGGAAAGAAGAGTTTACGGACAAAGCATAATCTCAAAGCCATCGAGGTTCATTGATGAGGCAGAGGAAGCAATCAAAGTAGTTAACTATAGATCAGATAAGTTTGATGAGAGACCTATACTTGAAAACACTAGCATCAATAAGAGTATTCACCAAAACCACGGCTTTGACAAAACTGTTTCACGTTTTAAATCATATACGGGTAATGACGGCACTTCAAGTGACAAAAAAGACATCAAGGCAGGCGACAAGATTAAGCACAAAGCCTTTGGCGAAGGTATGGTTGTCTCTGTCAATGGCAAGAATCTTACTATAAGTTTTCCAAATAAAGGTATTAAAATTTTAAATATTGATTTTGCACCAATAAAAAGGATAGATTGATATGAATAGAATGGAAGAATTAATCAAGAAGCTTGAGGAATACAACTACCACTACTATGTTCTCGACGACCCAATAGTTTCTGATAAAGAATATGACAAGCTATATGACGAGCTAGTGAAGCTTGAGAATGAGACAGGCGTTCACTTGCCGTACTCACCAACTCAAAGGGTCGGCGACGCAATACTTGATAAGTTTGTTAAGCACACTCATCTTGGAAGGCTTTGGAGCCTTGATAAAGCTCAAAGCTTTGACGCGCTTAGAGACTGGCACGCGAGAAACCTTCGTTTTATAGATACTTACAATAGCACTCATAGTGAGAAACTGCCAAGTCCTGAGTATATACTTGAATATAAGTTCGATGGCCTTACCATTAACCTAACATACGATGAAGGCATTTTGCAAATGGGGGCAACAAGGGGCAATGGTGAAGTCGGCGAAGAGATTTACGAGCAAGTCCTAACGATAAAGTCGATACCCTTAAGAGTTAATTACAAGGGCAAATTTGAGGTACAAGGCGAGGGACTTATGCCGCTTTCAAAGCTTGATGAGTACAATGAAAAGAACGAAACACAGCTAAAGAACGCGAGAAACGCGGCGGCTGGCGCACTTCGTAACCTTGATGTCAAAGAGACTGAAAAGAGGCACTTAATCACTTATCTATATAATATTGCTTACATAGAAGGCAAAGAATTTAAAACGCAAGAAGAGATAGTCGCTTTTATAAAAGATAATGCACTGCCAGTTTCAAAATATCACAAGAAGTTTACGGATATAGAAGAGCTTTTAAAAGAGATAGACGCGCAAAAAGAAGAAAGACTTAAAGAGGACTTCCTTACAGATGGCATGGTTATCAAGATAAACGACGTTAAAACACAAAAGCTGATGGGCTACACAAACAAGTTCCCGCGCTTTGCGATTGCATATAAGTTCGAGGCGCTTGAAACATCTACTAGAATCATAGGTGTTGAGTGGAACGTCGGCAGAAGCGCAAAAGTTACGCCAACTGCACTACTTGAGCCAGTTGACATAGGCGGCGTTACTATAAAGAGGGCGACACTTAATAATTTGGATGACATAAAGAGAAAGAACGTTCATTTAAACGAGAGAGTTTTGATTAGAAGATCAAATGACGTTATCCCTGAGATTATGGGGCCACTAAAAACAGATGAAGAAGTTTATGACATAGAGCAGCCAGAGTTTTGCCCGTACTGTCACAGCAAACTTTATAAAGAGGGCGTTCATTATTTTTGCCCAAATACCTTGGGATGTAAACCGCAGCTAGTCAAAACAATCGTTCACTTCGCTTCGAAAGAGGCCATGAACATAGATGGCTTCAGTGAAAAAACTGCAGAACTATTCCTAGAAAAGCTAAATATTGACCAAGTATCAATGCTTTACGACCTAAAGGAAGAGGACCTACTTAAGCTAGAAGGCTTTAAAGAGAAAAAAGCAAGTAATATAATAAGTTCTATACAAAATTCAAAGACGGTAGAGCTTAAAAATTTTATTTACGCTTTGTCCATTGCCAATGTTGGCGTTAAGACAAGCAGGGATCTTGCTGAGCACTACAAAACCGTAGATAATTTCTTAAATGCGAGCTTTGATGATTTAGTAGCCATCGAGGACGTAGGCGAGATAACTGCTAATGAAATAGTTTCATTTTTAACAGACGAAACAAGTAAAAAATCTATACAAAGTCTATTTGACCATGGAATAAAAGTTTTAGATGTAGAAGATAGCGGCGATAAGTCACTCGAGGGACTTAAGTTTGTTTTGACAGGAACCTTAGAAAATTATACGCGTGATGAGCTTAAAAACATTCTTGAAGATAAGGGCGCCAAGGTACAAGGCTCTGTCTCATCAAAGACAGACTACGTAGTTGTTGGCGAAAACCCTGGTTCAAAATTTGATAAAGCAAAGACTTTAAATATAAAGATACTATACGAAAATGATTTGAAGGAGTTGATATGATGGAGAAGAAGGACATCGAAAATCTATGTTACACAGCTAGACTTGCCATCGACGAGTCGGACATGGATGCATTCACCAAAAAATTTAACGATATAATCAAAATGATATCTGTTGTTAACGAGCTTGATGATAAGGATATTCCAAAGACTTATCAAGTTAATGAGTACAAGGAGAGCTTATTAAGCAAGGACGAAGTCGACAGTGAATACTCATTATCAAAAGAAGACGCGCTTAAGAATGCGCCTGAAGAAAAATTTGGCTTCTTCAAACTAAAGAGAGTAGTAGAAGGGTAGTTATAGGTGTTATTTATGGATATTACGAATTTAAAAGCATGGCAGCTAAAAGAAAAAATCGCTAATAAAGAGCTAAAAGTTTCAGAGATAACAGAAGCCTTTATCAATAGAAGCAAAGATATAGACAAAGATATCAATTCATTCATATCAGATGACTATGAAGGAGCGCTAGCAAAGGCAAAGTCACTAGATGAGAAAGACCCAAGCGGTAAATTATTCGGCCTACCAATAGGCATTAAGGATAATATTTCTGTTAAGGGTATGAAAAACACTTGTGCATCGAAGATACTAGAAAATTACGAAGCTGTTTTTGATGCGAATTGTACAAAGCATATCAAGGATGAGAATGGTATTATTATAGGCAAATTAAATATGGACCAATTTGCTATGGGTGGCTCAAACGAAACATCATACTTCGGTCCAGTTCATAACCCGCTTGATCTAAAGAGAGTGCCAGGCGGCTCATCAGGCGGATCAGCCGCAGCAGTTTCATCAAGACAAGTACCTCTTAGCCTAGGTACAGACACAGGTGGATCGGTTAGACAGCCAGCAAGCTATTGTGCTTGCGTTGGATTTAAGCCAAGCTACGGAACAGTATCAAGAAATGGGGTTGTATCTCTATCAAACACACTTGACCAAGTATCAACATTTGCAAACGATGTAAAGGACGTAGCGCTTATAACAAGTACCATTGCTCATAAGGATCACAGAGACCTAACAAGTCTTTCCAATCCTGTTGACGAAATCACTTACACATATGACGACGCCATCAAGTATTTAAAAACACTTAAAGTTGGCGTGCCAAAAGAAGTTCTAGCAGATGAAAAAGACGATGAAGTCGAAAAAGCATATAGAGATAGCATCAAACTACTTAAGGACAATGGCGTAGAGATCGTTGAGATAGATCTTAAGGATCTTAAATACGCTGTTGCAACATACTACATCATCATGAATGCTGAAGCAAGCTCAAATCTATCAAGGTTCGACGGCGTGAAATATGGTCTTAGAGACTTTGACGCAGAAAGTCTTGAAGAGATGTATATTAAGACGAGAGCAGAAGGCTTTGGCCCAGAAGTAAAGAGAAGAATACTATTTGGCACATATATATTAAGTCAAGATAAGGACAGCGACTACTTCCAAAACGCATTAAAGGCAAGAACACTTCTTATAAATGATTTTAAACAAGCATTTAAAATGGTGGATACCATCTTGGTACCTACATCACCTGTAATGCCATTTGAAATTGGAACAAATATTAACGATCCAATCAAGATGTATAACGCAGACAAATACACAGTTCCCGTTAATATAGCTGGCAACTGCGCTATATCTGTGCCAAGTACTAAAGAATATAAATTAAATCCTGGTATGGAATTTATCTGTGACAATTTAGAAGACAATAAGCTTATAAAGATTGCTTATGCTTATGAAGGGTTGGTGAAGTAGATGGCTTACAAAACTATAATCGGGCTTGAGATACACGTCGAGCTAAAGACAAAGACAAAGATGTTCTGTCACTGCAAAAACGAATTCGGCGAAGAAGCAAACACAAACGTTTGCCCTATATGCCTAGGACTTCCAGGAGCTTTGCCACAAGTGAATGAAGAGGCAATCAATTATGCAATCAAGGCAGGACTTGCAATGAACTGCAAGATACATCAACACACTAGATTCGATAGGAAGAGCTACTTTTACGCAGACCTTGTTAAAGGCTACCAAATCACACAAGATGAGCTACCTCTATGCTACGAAGGTTATGTCAATATCGAAGACGAAGACGGCAACGACAAAAAGATCAGACTAATTAGGATACACGTCGAAGAAGATACAGGTAAGTCACTTCACACAGACAAGGGCGAAACACTTCTTGATTACAACAGAAGTGGCGTCCCTCTTATAGAGATAGTTACTTATCCAGACATGAACTCAGCTAAAGAAGCGAGAGAGTTTTTGGAAAAACTTAAAGCAACAGTCATTTATCTAGGCGTTTCTGATGGTAAGATGGAAGAAGGTTCACTAAGATGCGACGTTAATGTCAATGTAGTCGACACAGAGACAGGCGTTAAGACAAACATCTCAGAAATTAAAAACATTGGTTCATTCAGAGGCGTTGAAAAAGCCATAGACTTTGAAGTCTCAAGACACATCGCACTTCTTGAAAAAGGCGAAAACACTAAGAAAGAAACAAGGAGATGGGATGAACTTAAGGGCGAATCCATCTTGATGAGAGAAAAGATTAAAGCAAATGACTATAGATACGCACCAGATGGCGACATACCGCCAATGGATATATCAGATGAAATGATAGAGGCCGTTAGAAAAGAAATGTCAGAATTGCCAGATGAAAAAGTTGCTAGACTAATGAAAGACTATGGCGTAAGTAAAGACGATGCTAAGACACTTAGCCTTGATGTGAGCCTTGCAAATTATTACGAAGAGCTTGCAAAGAAAGTTGACGACAACGCTCTAGCGCTTAACTGGCTATTAGGTGACGTACTAAGAAGACTTAAAGAAGATAATAAGAGCATAGATCAAATGCCATTTGCAATAGAAGACCTAGAAAAACTACTTACACTTGTTAAGACAAATAAGATTAATAATAACGCTGGAAAGAAAGTTTTACAAGAGATGTTCAAGGCGCCAGAAGATCCTGAAGCTATCGTAAAGAGACTTGGACTAGTTCAAGTAACAGACGAAGGAGCCATAGAAGCAGTAGTTGATAAAGTTCTTGAAGCAAACCCACAATCAATAGAAGACTTTAAGAATGGTAAGAGTAGGGCCTTTGGTTTCTTAGTTGGACAAGTAATGAAAGAGATGAAAGGTAAGGGCAACCCACAAATAATAAACGAACTACTAAACAAGAAACTTAATTAATAGTTTATAGTATAGCGTGAAAGGCACAGCGAGAGCTGTGTCTTTTTTATATGCTCTGAACAATGGTCATCGAGACAAAATTGATTTAGACAATATGTCAAGAACAAAAGATTAGATAAACTTTAACATAATACTTGACAAAACAAAGTAAAAGAGTTATACTTAAATTAGAATAAATATTCAATGATGAATATTTTTTTTAAATAAGAATAAATTTTATAGTGAAAGGAGCAAATGAACTATGAATTTTTCTGAAAGTGAATTAACAGTATTAGAACTGCTGTGGGATGGTGAATGCTTAGATGAAAACGGAGAGATCATGGCATCAAACTTATCAAAGATACTGACAGAAAAGTATGGCTGGTCGAAAAGCTCTAACTATACATTCATAAGTAGACTGCTTGAAAAAGGAGCAATCACAAGAAGGTATCCTAAGTATACACTAAAGCCTGTAGTAACAAGAGAAGAAGTAGGTACTGCTCAAACAGAGGAAGTTTTAAACAATGTATTTAATGGATCTTTAATTAATCTTGTTTCAGCTTTTATGACAGAGAAAAAAGTAAGCAAAAAAGAATTAGAGGAAATGAAAGATTTAATCAATAGTTTTGACATAGAGGAAAAATATTAATGATAAACGTAGTAAGAGCTTCATATTTGGAGAAAAGTGTTAAAAGTATATTTATTATAGCTATAATACTTTTATTTAGACAGATCTTAAATGTAAAAAGTGTAAAGAGAGCAAATATGATTCTATGGTCAATACTTTTTATTTATCTAATTTTTCCGTATTTGCTGTTGATAAAAGTTGTAGATTTTAATCAATATGGAGTGTTAAGGTACATTTTAGAGCCTATAATGTTTGTAAGTAAATATGTAAGATTACTATTAATAGAGATAGGAAGCTTTTTAAATAGAATAAACCGTTTGTGTGTGTCAGTTTTACTTTTAACTTATGTATTAATACGAGTTATTAAAATGAATAAGGCACTGAAGAATTCTACAGAATTAGTAAATGATGCAAGAGTAGAAAAAGCACTCAATCTTTTTAATTTTAAAAGGAAAGTAAATATATTAATAAACGATAACGTAAAAGTACCAATAACATATGGAGTTATTAAGCCTAAGATTATTATACAGAGTCATATATTAGAAGATGATGAGTTATTGAAATTTGTTCTTGTTCATGAACTTACACATGTGAAAAAATTTGATATTGTATTTAAGCATATTAAAAATTTTATTGCTTGTATACATTGGTATAATATATTTATTTTAGCAAGCTTGAAGTTTATAGAAGATGATATGGAAATTCTCTGCGATAAGTTAGTAATTCAAAAATTAGGGGATACTATAGATAACAGAAAAGAATATTGTATGTCAATGTTGAAACTTATAGAGCAAAATCAAAATGTACAATATTCGGTATTAAATTTACACCCAACAAAAGAAAGAATGCTTCTTATTAAAAAGTGGAGAACAAGTTTTATAGGAGTCTGTGTGTTTGCACTAATATTAGTTTTATCTACATTACCATTTATAGATGTATATGCAGATGAAGGGAATAGAGTTATCTCGAGTGAGCCTGAGTCAAATATTGTGCTTAATATTGATAATAGAGTATCAGAAATAACAGAAGATGAATATAAGAATTTAAAATTAGGAGAGATACATTTTAATGAGTTAAGGTCTGCTGACATTGACAGTAAAGAAAGCTTAGAAGGCTTGGAACACAAATCTTATAAATTTAATACTTATTCATGGACTGAGACCAAATATGATGGATTTACTGTCAAAATGAGTGATATGTCATGTAATGAAGGAATAGATTATATAATAATAATACTAGAAAATGGAAGAGAGATATTTAATAAAAATTATGATAAAGCTGATACTTTGACAGTAAAAGCCTATCAGAATAATAGATATGAGGTTATTGTGCTTAATACTTCATTAAATATATTGAAATACAGAGTAAAAATAAACAGTTATAATAAATAATAAAATTCTAAAAGAAGGTTTTATAATGAAAAAAACAATAATGATTTTACTATGTGTTTTGCTAATTTCATGTGCACCAAAAGAAAGTAAAGATAATAAAGTGCATTCAAATGTGCTTTTAGAAAGTAGCATAAAAGAAAGTAAAAATCAAAATGAAAATGATGAAAATATTGTAAATAGAGAAAAAATTAAGAGGCAAGATATAGAAAAATTAATTTCTCCAGATAATTTAGAAAAAAATTTTAAAAAGATAACAAGTACACACAGAAAAAGAGGAACAAAAGAAAATTATTTAGCGGGAGATTACATTTTTTCAAAAATGAAAGAAAATGGATACAATGTTTATTTTCAAGATTTTAATGCTTATGATATTAAATTATCAGACTCTTTTAAAGCCGTCTCTAAAGAAAATATTATGCCAGCAGCTAAGAATGTGATTTTTAAAGGCAGAAACATAATAGCTAAAAGAAAAGATTTTAAAGAAAACACACCAATGCTAATTATTTCCGCTCATTATGATACTACAAAAGATAATATTGGAGCTATAGACAATGGAGCAGCTGTCTGTGCTTTGATTGAAGCATCAAGGATTTTAGAAAAGGCAAAGTTAAACTACGAGCCAGTTTTTGTGTTTTTTGATTCTGAAGAATATCGCTGCTTTGGTTCAAGATATTATATTTATAATCTTTCAAGTGAAGAAAGAGAGAACATTTATGGAAACTTTAATGTTGATATGATAGGCAATTCGAAAGCAAGAAAAATAATGATGGTTGATGGAAGTGAAGATGAATTTTATAAAAAAGCTTTAAAAATATTTCCAGATAAAGATATTGAAAAAACAGATTTAGGTCAAAGTGATGATTCAAGTTTTTACTACAATCATATAAAAAATGCAAGGTATACTACAGCGGATTTTAAAAGTAAAGAATTTAATAAAGATTGGCTAGGAATAGAAAGTGATACTAGTTCGATTGATTTATATTCATTACTAGAAGATGTAAGCTTTATTGCTAGTTATCTTAGTGAACTTGAATTAGAATAAAAAAAGGAGGCGAGTTATAAAAAGATTTTAATAAATAAAAGTATAGCGTCTTGAAATATTTTAAGACTGGAATCTATTAAAAATATAAATTTTATATTGTAAAAGGAGAAATTAAATGAAAAGTTTAAAAAACAAAAAAACATTAGTTTTTATCCTAGCGGTTTTTATGATGGCAACATTTTGTCTAACAGCTTGCACAAAAGATACTGATAAAGAAGTGCAAAATGAATCTAAAGAAGAAATGCAAAATGAAACAACTAAGTTTGAGAAAGATGAATCTCTTGATAAGTTTATAAAGGCAGATATACAAAATGAAGTTCTTGAAGCACCTCTTGGAGCAGTTGCTCCAAAGCTTATATTTGCTAATGATAAATACGCTGGTGTACTTAATTACAATGGCTTATTGATATATAAGCTAGATGATAAAAAATTAAGCTCAGCAATTGATATCAATGGTCTAGGATTTGATCAAATACAAGGTGACGGTGCTATAGAAATCACATCGAATGACGAATATCTTGTTCTAAATAAAATGGGCAAAACAGACGGATATGTATACTCTTTAGAGGGTAAATACCTATCTAAGGCTGATGATATAAGTAAGATCAGCGCAAGTAAGTCAGAATATCTTGAAAATGATGGAATTAATGAAATCAAAGCAAAGATAGATGAAAAAGATAAAGACATCGATGCGATTATGACTCAAAATGGATACGTAGTTTTGACACTTGATTATGACAATATAAAAGATTCAAAATTAAGTGTACTTGATAAAAATTATGAATTAGTAAATAGCTTTAATTTATCAGAGTAAATAAGTTAAAGCAAATCAAATTATTTATAATGATTAAGAGAAAATGAAATATACCCTCTTTACTATAAAGTAAGGAGGGTAGTTTTTTGAAGTATATCACGAAATAAAATTGAAAAGTGGATTATAAATATCGATTTTGAAGAGAAACAAATATTGTGATTATATAAGTACATAATTCGTTTTGCGCGTGCTACGGCTTATGCATTTACTAAGAGCACCTCAAACGATATGCACGCAAATCCATAAACATGGTTAAAACTGACGAGGCAAAGCCATTTACTATGTTAAATTTATGTAACAGTCTTTGAAATAAGTTGCAATTTACTCTCGTTGATGTTAATATAATACTAGGAGGCATAGCTATGAAAAAATTTATTTTAGGACTTCTTATTGTTTTATGCTTTTTATGTTCTGCGAATGTATATGCACAGAACATAAATATAAGGATAGCGAATAAGAATTATAAAGCAGCATTAATAAATGTAAAGGTCGATGGAGAGGATAAACAAAGCAAGGAGATGCCAAGTTTTATCTATCAAAGAAGGACGCTTGTTCCAATCAGATTCTTATCCGAAACTTTTGGCGCGAGTGTTGATTGGAATAGTAAAAGTCAATCGGCTATCATAACTATGTCTGACAAGAGCATAGTCTTGACTATAGACAAGGCTGAGGCAACGATTAATGGCGTAACTAAGCCTATAGAAAAGGCCTACACTCCAAGGCTTGTTAGGGTTAATGGCGGCGGAGCGAGGACTTATGTTCCTCTAAGGTTTATCTCTGAACTTTTTGGCTACGAGGTAGGCTGGGACAATAAATCTCAGACAGCTACTATCAATACGAATACGCAAGTTAGTGAAGAGCCAAGTGGTGATGATGACGCCATCATACTACCGAGCGGGGACGATGAGCCTGATCAAATCAAGCCTGACAATCCGAGCATAAAGCCGAACACTAGTGAGCAGCCAAGCATTAAGCCCAATACTGATGGCTACGCACACTTGACAAACATTGTCGCTATTAGACATAATGACAGGGACGCGATTTTATTCCAAGGGCTAAAGGGCAAGTATAAAGTGACTAAACTTGATGGTCCTGATAGGCTTGTGCTTGATTTTGAAAAAGCTATATTTGATGATCCAGAGCTATATAGGGAGTATAATATAGTCATGAACGGCATCAAAGGCGTTAGAGCTAGTCAATTTGCTGACAATGACAAGTCTAAGTCTGATATGAATGTTAGGATAGTTATTGATATAGAAGATGCAAATATTGATTATAAGATAGAAGAAACAAATGATGGTCTTGTATTTTACACAAAGAAGTCGATGAAGTCTTTCTACTCTTACGATAGCAGAATTTTTGCTATCAAAAACACTGAGGGAAGAGTTTCTGATTACGTTTATGATGATCTAAAGAAGACCATCACCATGAACGTAGAGACTAGTAAAGAGCTTGAGACTGGTACTGAAGATTTTAAGGACCCATATATAAGGTCGCTTGTTGTAGAAAAGGCGCAAAATGGCTACACTTACACTATAAACCTAGTTAGAAACGTATCTTTAGAGAAAGTGGATGCTGGAAGTGCTGACTACGCAATAAAACTTAGTAGAATTATTAATAACAAGCCATCTGATTACTTAATCATGATTGATCCAGGTCATGGCGGAAGGGATCCTGGTTCTGTATCTAAGATTGACGGATCAAGTGAAACTGACTATATTCCGTATGTAGCTAGGTCTTTGGAAGCGAAGCTTAAGGCGGCTGGTTACAATGTTTTGAAGACTAACGATACTGTCGATGAATACGTCGATATATTTGAAAGAGCAAGGATGGCAAATAGAGTAAATGCGGACATCTTTGTAAGTATTCACGTTAATAGTGCTACTTCACCATCTGCAGCAGGCATAGAAGTCTGCTATTCTAGCGATGCAAAGCACAGCAACAAGACAAGAAATCAAAAAGAGTTTGCTAATTGCATACTAAATGCTGTTGGCAACCTTATTGGCAACAAGGGACGTGGCCTTAAGGAAGGCGCCTACGTTGTTACAAGAAATACGAATATGCCGGCGGCTCTACTTGAGATGGAATTTTTATCAAATAAAAATACTCTTGCGCTATTAAAGAGTCAAGCCTACCTTGATAAGATGGTCGATGGTCTATATAACGGCATTGTAGATTACTTGAACAATTATTATTAGAGGTTGATTATGAAAAAAGTTATTGTTTCAACAAACAATGAAAATAAATTAAAAGAGATTAAATTAATATTTCACGAGTTAGGTTATGAAGTTTTATCTAAGAAAGAGGCTGGCATAGCTGACTTCGATGTTGATGAGACAGGCGCTACACTAGAGGAGAACGCCTACATCAAGGCAAAGGCTCTTCGCGATATGGTGGACTGCGCTGTTATTAGCGATGACTCAGGTCTTTTCTGCGACGGTCTTTATGGCGAGCCAGGTATTTACTCAGCTCGTTACGCTGGGGAGCATGGTGATGATCATGGGAACAACGAGCTCTTACTCAAAAATCTTGAGGGCAGAGACAGAACGGCTCACTTCAAGAGCGTCATCTGCTTTATAGATGAAGATAATAAAGTTTTTTATGGCCATGGCAATGTTGATGGCGAGATACTTTATGAATACAGAGGCACAGGCGGTTTTGGCTACGACCCACTTTTCTTACCAAAGGGTCATGACAAGACTTATGCCGAGATAGGTACCGAAGAGAAAAATAAGTTTTCGCACAGAAAGAGGGCTTTGGAAGATATTAAGGAAAAGATCTTACTTGAGGAAAAACACAAAGAGCTATATAAAAAAGTAGACTTTGCTTTGACGCTTGATGAGATGAAAAATATTTTAAGAGTAAATAAGATAGCTGACGGCTCGAGAAGAGAGAATGACGCAGAACACAGCTTTCACGCGGCGGTCCTTGCGCCAGTTTTTAAGGACATGGGTAAGTTTGAAGTTGACGCAAATAAGACGGCGGTACTACTTTTGTATCATGACCTGATTGAAATATACGCTGGCGACACCTATTGCTATGACAAAAAAGGCAATGAGGACAAGAAGCAAAGAGAGAGCGAAGCGGCAGATAAATTATACTCAAAGCTTGATTCCTTAGGCGCTGAGCTTAGAAAATATTGGGATGAGTTTGAGGCAGCTGAGACAAACGAAGCGAAGTATGCGAATGCACTTGATAGGTTCCAACCACTCTTGATGCACTTTGCCTTTAACTCGCACTCGTGGCAAGATCACAAGATTACAAAGGAAGCCGTTCTTAAGAGGATGGCGCCTATAAAGATATATTCAGACGAAATGTATGATTTTGTCTTGGATTATGTAGAAAGTCAATTTAAGAAAGAGGAGATGATTTAATGAAAATTACAGTAAACGAGAAAAAAGGTATCAAGGTTTTACCAGTATTTGAAGATGATTTGAACTTCTTCGAAAAATCAGAGGGCCTTGATGCTTTAGTAGAAAAAGAGTACTTTACAGGCAAGGCAAGCGAAGTATTTGCAAAGCTTGGCGAAGATGAGATAATTTATCTTGGCCTTGGCAAAAAGGATGAGATCACTACTAAGAAGATTATAGTAGCTTTCTTTGAATTAGCGAAAGCACTTAGAAAGTACAAGATTAAAGACGCAAACATCATTTTCAATAAGAAGCTTGATAATATTTGCTATAGAACTACTATGAAGGCTATAGTTGATGGTCTTGCATGCTTTGACTATGATTTTGATAAATATTTAGCTGAAGACAAGAGGCCTACTAAGCTTGGAACTATTAACATAGAAGTTATTGAAGACAAAAAGGATAAAGCTATGTCTGCCATAGAAGAAGGTATGAATATCGCTGAGGGCTATTCACTAACAAAGGATTTAGTTAACACTCCTGCCATTGACATGTATCCAGAAGTTTTAGCTAAGAGAGCTAAGGAAGACCTTGAGCCGCTTGGCGTTACTGTTGAAGTATATGGCAAGAAAGAGATAGAAGATTTAGGTATGAAGGCGTTCCTAGCAGTTGCAGCTGGTTCAGACAAAGAGCCTAAGCTAATTGTTATGAAATATATGAATGGAGAAAAAGATGATAAGCTTACTGCACTTGTTGGTAAGGGCTTAACTTATGACTCAGGCGGATACTGCATCAAGCACCCACAAGGTATGGCTACAATGCATATGGATATGGGTGGAGCAGGTGCTGTTATAGGCGCAATGCACGCTATTGCCAAGAACAAAGTTAAGAAGAATGTTGTAGCTGTCGTTGCATCATGCGAAAACTTAATTTCAGGAAAGGCATACAAGACTGGCGACTTAATCGGATCAATGTCAGGTAAGACTATAGAAGTAGCTAACACTGACGCTGAGGGTAGACTTACTCTTGCTGATGCTATCTACTACGCATCAGATGTGCTTAAAGCTGATAGGATAGTTGACCTAGCTACACTTACAGGCGCTTGTGTAGTTGCACTTGGTTCATATAGAACTGGTGTTGTTACAAATAACGACGAGTTTATGAATGAAATGAACGAAGCATCAAAAAGAGCTGATGAAAAGCTATGGGTAATGCCTAACGACGATGAGTACAAGGACATGGTTAAGGGCACTATGACTGATTTACTAAACTCAGTACCTGGTGGCGCTGGTATGATTACAGCTGGTATGTTCCTAGAAAACTTCGTTAAGGAAGGAACTCCATGGATACACATGGACATAGCGGGAACTTCAGATACTTCAAAGGACTACGCACAATATAAAAAAGGCTCAACTGGCGTTCCAGTTAAGACACTTTACTACCTAGTAAATACTGAACACATTTGCCAATAGCTTAATATAGACAAAGCGAAAGCTCTTCTCATTTTGATATGAGAAGAGCTTTTTTAATGCAAAACTATCTACTTAAATATTTTTTATATGCTTCTTCGTCTAAAACCAAATCGAACTCACCTATAAACTCGGTAAAGTCATCTTCGTTTAAGAAGCCTCTTTTAAATCTGTATAAACCATCTTCATCGTCAAGCTTAAATATGCCGCCGAAGTCGTAGCGAGTAGCACCATGTTCCTTCGCATAATTAATCATTTCCCACTGCATTTGATAGTTGGGCATATAGTTTCTGTGAAGATTGTTTGACGCGCCGTACATGTACCACGCGTAGTCCTTATACATAATGAGTATCGCACTCGATAGAGGAGTTCCTTCAAAGTCTGATAAGAATATCTTTGCGTCATAATTATCTATAAGTCTCTTAAAATACTCTTTCGGTCTATAAGTTATACCGTTGCGCTCAGCCATGACCTTAGTCTCTTCGAAGAAGGTATTTAGGTCCTCATCCATTTGTGAGATCCTTGTCGTAACGCCTTTTCTGTAGCTTAGGCGAATGTTGTAGCGCGTCTTTGAATGGAAGCCCCCCAGTATATCGTCTTCACTTTTACTTATATCGATGATGGCGTTTCTTCTTGGCTGAATAAAGCTGTGTTCATCAGCGCCTCTCGTTCTTATTTTTAATTCTGTATCTTTGTATAAATCTATAAGTTTTTCATCGTAGGGAATGGCTGGATCAAATCTTAATAAAAATGCGTCCTTAAACTTATCCAATTTTTTCACTTCATCTACTAAGGCTAAAACAGTATCTTTATCATATATATCACAGACAGGTCCGCGATTAGCATAAAGAAGCCACTTTCCATCTATTGCCTTGATTGATAGTATGCTCATTGCGGCAACTATCTCGCCATCATTTTCTAAATAAACATAGTCCTCAGACCAATTGTTTTTAATCTTAGCCCAAGCCATATCCTGAGTTAAAAAGCTATGTTGATTTGACTTCACGAAGTCATCGTAGCGTTTTAGCTCAGACGCGTTATTTGTATCAAGTATCATCTAATTCACCAACTTTTTCTTAAAAAATTCTTCAAATCTCTTGTCGTATCTCGAGTAATATTCATCCAAACTTGCTTTTCTCTTTGCGTTCAAGTCCTTTCTATAGTATAGCGCCATGTTTTCAATATCGTCACTGTAGCTACTCATCTTTTCCTTTGCGGCATCGCTTTCGATGTATTTTAATACAGTTTCGTATCTTGCTCCCAAGAATAAAAACTTATCCTTGCCAATGATTATCTCGTCATCCTTATGATAGACAAAGTCATTGACAAGCGCTTCAGCTAAGTTCGCGCCCGCAAGCGTTGAGAAGAAAGAGGAGCGTCCTTGTCTAAGATTGATTTCAAAAACCTTGTACTCTTTTGTTCTGTCATCAAGCTTGATATCAAAGTTTGCCAGACCACGATAATTTATTTTCTCCAAGAAATTTTTTATCATGGGGAAGATCTTTTCGTAGGCATCTTGACTTGCATCAGCTATGGCAAGGTAGTTACCAATAAGTAGTGGGGTAGGGTCCTCCATAAGAGCTCTTCCTAGGGAGAATAGTTTTAGCTTGCCATTGCTATCGACGTAGGCGTTAACCACGTGCATGTTTGAGTCAGCTCCTTCAATAAATTCTTGAGCTATCATGTAGTCGTCGTAGCCATTAGCATAAATATCATTAAGAGCCTTATTTAATTCAGCTTCATTTTTTAATATATATGCTTTTTTCTTGCCATCGAAGTCCAAAAAGAAGTACTCAACACTGTTCGATGGCTTTAAGACCATAGGAAAGTCAAAGCTTGTCTTGTAGCTCTTGTAATTATCCTTGTTAATGTATTCGCTCTTTGGATACTTAAGACCATACTTTTCGCATAAGTCGTAGAAGTTCTTCTTCAGTATTAGCTCATTAAGCATGGACTTGTCTGTAAATGGCAAATTATATCCACTAATCCTATCTTTGTTCATAATGACTCTTTCTGCATATGAGTCAGACGATGCTACTAGTATAAGCTCCTTATCTTGATGCGCTTCTTTAATTTTATTTAGCTCATCAAGCATGATAGCATCGTCATCTAAGTCCTTATTGATTATTATATCGACAATATCAGAGTTCTCAGTCATAAGCAGCCTTGCCTTACCTAAGACCAAAGACTTAATGCCGTATTTCATATGAAAGCTTCTCGCCATAGAGTAGCTGTTAACATCTGTTCCTAATATAACTGGTAAAAAATTCATAATTATCTCCTTTATATATATAACTATAATTATTATAACATAAACGAGGGCCACTTGCATAATAATAAAAATTTTAATCATTCTTTGTAATTCATGGTCAAAATATGTTATAATTATACAGGAGGTCTTTTTATGGAAAATAATTTTGATGATAATAATAAAAACATTGATATAAATGAAGAAGCAAAGGCAGCGAGCGAGAATGAAATTTTAGAAGCTGCTGAGGCGATGGCTAAGGCAAAGGAAGATGACATCAAGTCGTGGATATACTCGATAGTTATCACTGTAGCCATCACTTTATTCTTGGTGAACTTTGTCTTTGCTCTAACAAGGGTTGAAGGCATATCGATGGAGCCGACCCTACATACGGGCGACAGGGTCTTCGAGTGGAAGCTGTTTAAGTACTTCAAAGAGCCAAATAGAGGCGACATAGTCGTTATCAAGGGCGAGAAGACTAATAACGAGCACTATATCAAGAGGCTCATCGGACTAGCGGGCGACGTTATTGACATCATCGACGGCGATGTTTACGTCAATGGTAATAAGCTAGACGAACCGTACCTAGATAGAAAAACTAGCGAGCAAAACGGCAACCACTGGGTTGTGCCTGATGACTCATACTTTGTTATGGGGGACAATAGAGAAGGCGGTAACTCATATGACTCAAGGAGTTTCGGGCCTGTAGAGAAAAAATATTTACAAGGTAAGGCCGTATTTAGATTTTGGCCTTTGAATAAATTAAAAATATTTAGATAGGATGATAAGATGAATCAAAAATATATTCGTAACTTTTCAATCATAGCGCACATCGACCACGGTAAATCTACTTTGGCTGATAGAATCATTGAAAAGACTGGCTTACTTACTCAAAGAGAGATGCAATCACAAGTTTTGGATAGTATGGATCTTGAAAGAGAAAGAGGAATAACAATTAAATTAAAGGCTATACGCTTGATATATAAAGCAAATGACGGCCAGGACTATATACTAAACCTTATAGATACGCCCGGCCACGTCGATTTTAACTACGAAGTGAGTAGATCATTAAAGGCATGTGAGGGCGCGATACTTGTTGTTGACGCGACTCAAGGCGTTGAAGCGCAAACGCTTTCTAACGTCTATTTAGCTTTGGACCAAGACCTAGAGATACTTCCTGTTATCAATAAGATGGATTTGCCAAGCGCAAGACCAGATGAAGTTAAAGAAGAGATTGAAGATATCATCGGCCTTGATACGACTGATGCGCCACTAATCAGTGCAAAGAGCGGACTTAATATTGAAGATGTTTTAGAGGACATCGTTAAAAATGTTCCGCCGCCAAATGGCGATAAGGATAAACCTTTAAAGGCACTTATCTTTGACTCGATATATGATGCTTACAGAGGAGTTATCTGCTACATCAGAGTTTTTGACGGCGTTATTAAAAAAGGCACTCAAATAAAGATGATGCAAACAGGAACTACATTTGAAGTTGATGAAGTTGGTGTAAATAACACATCTTTATTAAAGAAGGAAACGCTTGAAGCAGGTGAAGTAGGCTACTTTACTGCACAGATTAAAAATGTGAAAGACGCCAGAGTTGGTGACACAATAACTTATCTAGACAATCCAACAGATAAGCCACTAAGCGGTTACAAGAAGGTCGTACCAATGGTTTACTGCGGTATATATCCAGCAGAGGGCGAGGACTTTAACAGCGTTAGAGAGGCTCTTGAAAAGCTTCAAGTTAATGACGCATCTCTTGTATTTGAAGCAGAAAATTCAGCCGCACTTGGCTTTGGCTTTAGATGCGGTTTCTTAGGCCTTCTTCACATGGAGATAATTACTGAAAGGCTTGAAAGAGAATTTAATCTAAATATAATCTCGACTGCGCCATCAGTTATTTACGAAGTTCATAAAAAAGATGGCACTATGATGATACAAAACCCATCGAATCTTCCTGACCCAAGTGAAATTGATTACATGGAAGAGCCTATGGTTAACGCAGAGATTATGACGCCAAAGGATTATGTTGGAGCAATTATGGACATCTGTCAAAATAGACGTGGCGAGTTCATTAACATGGAATACCTTGATCAAACAAGGGTTACGCTTCACTATAGAATGCCACTAAACGAGGTTATATACGACTTCTTCGATGCACTTAAGTCAAATACAAAGGGCTACGCATCGCTTGACTACGAAATCTCAGGATATCAAAGAAGTGAGCTTGTTAAGGTTGACATACTTATCAATGGCGAGCTTATCGACGCATTCAGCTTAATCTTACACGAGTCAAACGCTTATGAAAGAAGCAGATCCATAGTCGAAGGCTTAAAGGACGTTATACCAAGACATCAATTCCAAATACCTATACAAGCGGCTATCGGCTCAAAGATTATCGCGAGAGAAACTATCAAAGCTCTTAGAAAAGACGTTCTTGCAAAGTGCTACGGCGGCGACATTTCAAG
The DNA here is from genome assembly GCF_056590255.1 of Fenollaria sp. C0166D3. Lineage (NCBI taxonomy): Bacteria > Bacillati > Bacillota > Clostridia > Eubacteriales > Fenollaria > Fenollaria sp. C0166D3. The sequence goes on along the minus strand of NZ_JBWPVU010000007.1, from coordinate 60,458 downwards.
AAAGAAAAAACTACTTGAAAAGCAAAAAGAAGGTAAGAAGAGGATGCGCCAAATTGGCTCTGTAGAACTACCTCAAGAGGCCTTTCTTTCAGTATTGAAGTATAAGGAAAAGAAATAATGAATAAATTAGGAATATATATACATATTCCTTTCTGTGAAAGAAGATGTAAATATTGCGATTTTACATCTTCTATTTTTAATCAAGACAGAATGAAGGATTATGTAGATTATTTATTATTAGAAATAAAAAATAATGAAGAGCTCTTAAAAAATTATATTGTCGACACTATATTTATAGGTGGAGGCACGCCATCTTTATTAAGTGTAGAGGACTTAAGACGCCTTGTTGATGGCTTAGCGGGGGTTATAAACTTAGATGAAAATTATGAATTTACTATAGAAACAAATCCAAACTCAATAAGCGAAGAAAAATTACTAGCTTATAGAGAGCTTGGCATAAACAGAATTTCTATAGGTGTGCAAAGCTTTAACGATAGGCTTTTACGCATCATAGGCAGGCTTCATACGTCTGATGAGGCGCGTGCAAAGATTAAATTAGCAAAGAAATATTTTGACAATCTTAGTTTAGATTTTATATTCTCACTACCGACAGAAACTTTATCGGATGTGATAGCATCAATAGATGAAGCAAGTGATTTAGGCGCCACACACATATCGCTTTACTCACTAATACTTGAGGAGGGTACTAAACTTAATGCACTTGTCGAGAAAGGCGTCTATAGGGTGAACGATCAAGTGACAGATAGGCTCATATATAGAAAGGCGACTCATCACTTAGAAAGCCTTGGCTACAAGCAATATGAAATTTCGAACTTTGCCAAGAACGGATGCTACTCAAGGCATAATTACAAGTACTGGTCCATGGATGAGTACCTAGGACTTGGCATGTCGGCGCATTCACTTATTAAAAATAAAAGATTTTTTAACGCGAGCACTTTTAACGAGTACTTTGCCGATGTGAAGAAAAATGTCTATCACGATGAAGAAATTTTAACTAGAGAAGATAAAATCACTGAGTATATAATTTTTAAGCTAAGGACAAACGAAGGCATAATTATAAACGAGATCAATAGAAAATACGATATAAATTTTGAAGATATATATAAGGAAGAATTAGCTAAGGCGATAAATGAAAAGCTGTTAAAAAAATGTGACGGCAGATACTTTTACACAGAGCTTGGCAGAGACCTTGCGAATCAAGTAGAAATACTTTTTGTATAAGGAGAGGCTATGGACGAAATAATTAAAAGAGCGATTGATTATCTTGAAAATATTTTTGATGGCAACTCAGATGGTCACGGCGCAGATCACAGCCTAAGAGTTTATAATAACGCGCTTAATATAAGAAAGTCTTATGAATGCAAAGAGCTTTATGTAGATTTAGGAGCTTTGCTTCATGATGTGGACGACCATAAACTATTCAAGAATAAAAATAATGAAAACGCAAGAAAATTTTTATGCGAAAATGATTTTGATAGTGAAGCGACTGAAGATATTATTGAGATTATCAATTCAGTTTCATTTACAAAGAATAAGGGGACTAAGCCAAAGACGCTCGAAGCATCTATAGTTCAAGACGCTGACAGACTTGACGCGATAGGCGCGATAGGCGTGGCGAGAACCTTTATGTATAGCGGCAAGAACGGCCGCGGAATAGCGGACTCACTTAAACACTTCGATGAGAAACTCTTATTACTAAAGGATATGATGAACACGGACGAAGCTAAAAGGTTCGCTGAAAAAAGAGATAGCTTTATGAAAGAATTTTTATCTGAAATAAATGATGAGCTTAATTATAAAAAATAGAATACTAAATGTAAAAGGCGATAATATCGTCTTTTTTTATGCATTTAGAGCAATGTTTTGCAAATATTTTGAAAAAAAGTAAATATTTTTGAAAAAAGCTTGATTTTTTTATTATTTTGGGTATAATAGAAATAGAGTTAGCACTCACCAGTGAAGAGTGCTAACAAAAATAATGGAAGGTGATCAATTGGATGAGAGAAAATTAAAGATTTTAAAAGCTATAATCAGCTCATACAATGAAACTGGTGAACCGGTTGGCTCGAGGCTTGTCGCCAAGAACGAGTCCATAGGTCTTAGCTCGGCAACTATTAGAAACGAGATGCAAGACCTTGAAGAAGCGGGCTACTTAATAAAAACTCATCTTTCTAGCGGAAGAGTGCCATCACAAAAAGCATATCGCTTGTATGTTGACATGGTAGTTCAAAAAGACTTCGAAAAGCTTTCGTCTACAGAAAAGAAAATTTTCTTAGATGATATAAATGACAAGTCGAAGAACTTAGATAGTATGATAGGAAAGATGTCAAAGCTATTGTCAAGCCTAACTGATTTTACATCGATTGCTTATATTAGGCACAAAGGCGAGACAAAGCTAAAGAGTTTAGAGCTTTTAAAAGTCGACGAAAACAAAATACTTGCTATCTTTGTCTACGAGAACTTTGCCATTGACAAGACATTAATTACGCTTAATGAAGAGATAAGTGAAGAGGAAGTAAATTACTTTAAGGAGATTTTAAATAAGAATCTTGCTGGCAAGTCCATAAACTCACTTGATTTCAATTCATTGAAGCATGAAAAGGACAGTCTAGTTAATTATAAGACCATACTAGAGAGCGTTTTGGAAAAGTTTTCACAAAAAGACGAGACAAATAGCGCAGACAAGATATTCCTTGAAGGAATAAATAAGATTTTGAATTATCCAGAGTATTCTGACTTTGACAAGGCTAGAGAGCTTATAGAGCTCTTAGAAGACAAAAGAGGTCTACTTAATATCTTAGAGAATGAAAATTTGGATAATGATCTTGTCATTAAGATAGGTAATGAGAATGAAATCGACATCTTCGACAACATTGCTCTAGTACTTAAGAACGTAAACATCTTGGATAATGAAGTTACTTTTGGTTTAATCGCTCCAATGAGAATTGATTACAAAAAAGTTCTTTCTATATTTGATGATTTTTATAATGATGATTTATTTTAGGAGGGATTAAATGGAAAAAGATAAAAAACTGAATGAAGATATGGAAGAAGAAAAGCTTATAAATGAAGAAGCAGTAGATGAAGCAGAAGAAGTTCAAGAAAAAGCTGATTCTGATGAGCAAGATAGCTTAGCATCTGAAATAAATGATCTTCAAACAAAACTTGTAAGATTACAAGCGGACTTTCAAAATTACAAGAAGAGAGTAGAGAAAGAAAAGGACGACTTGGTATCGATAGGTGTTGTAAGCATTGCAAATGAGATACTTCCTGTTATAGATAACTTCGAGAGAGCCTTGGAACACGAGGGCGAGAGCGGATCGTTTAAAGAAGGCATGGAGCTTATCTACGAAGGATTAAAAAATGCTCTTAAAGCAAAGGGCATAGTTGAATTAAAAGCACTAGGTGAGGACTTTAACCCAGACTTTCATCAAGCGGTATCTATGGGCCACAGCGATGAATACAAAGAAAATCAAGTCATAGAAGTTTTATTAAAAGGTTATGAATACAATGGCAAGGTTATTCGCCATGCCATGGTTATAGTAAATAAATAAGAAAATATATTAAGGAGGAATAAATTATGGGAAAAATAATTGGTATTGACTTAGGTACAACAAACTCATGTGTATCAGTAATGGAAGGTGGAGAAGCGATAATCATTCCTAACGTTGAAGGTAACAGAACTACTCCATCAGTAGTAGCATTTACAAAAGACGGAGAAAGATTAGTAGGAGAAACAGCTAAGAGACAAGCAATCACAAATCCAGACAGAACTATATCATCAATCAAAAGAGAGATGGGTAGCAACTATAAGATTGACATAGACGGAAAAGATTATACACCACAAGATATATCAGCAATGATATTACAAAAATTAAAAGCAGACGCAGAAAGCTATTTAGGCGAAACAATTTCAGAAGCAGTTATCACTGTTCCTGCATACTTCACAGACGCTCAAAGACAAGCTACTAAGGATGCTGGTAAGATAGCAGGACTTGAAGTTAAGAGAATCATTAACGAGCCAACAGCAGCAGCACTTGCTTATGGCATGGACAAAGAGCACGGCCAACACAAGATTATGGTATATGACTTAGGTGGAGGTACATTCGACGTTTCTATACTAGAAGTAGGCGACGGCGTTTTTGAAGTACTAGCAACTAGAGGTAATAACAAGCTTGGTGGAGACGACTTTGACCAAAGAATCATAAATTATATAGCAGATAATTTCAAAAAGGAAAATGGCGTAGACTTAACTCAAGACAAGATGAGCTTACAAAGATTAAAAGAAGCAGCAGAAAAGGCTAAGAAAGAGCTTTCTACTACAATGACAACAAACATCAACTTACCATTCATCTCTGCTACAGCAGCTGGTCCACTTCACTTGAATATGGACTTAACAAGAGCAAAGTTTAATGAACTTACTCATGACTTAGTTGATAAAACTACTGAACCAGTTAAGAGCGCTATCAAAGACGCTGGTATTAGTGCAAGTGAAATCGATAAGGTTCTATTAGTTGGTGGTTCAACAAGAATCCCAGCTGTTCAAGAAGCTGTTAAACAAATCATTGGTAAAGATCCTCAAAAGGACATCAACCCAGATGAATGCGTTGCTATCGGTGCATCAATTCAAGGCGGTGTATTAACAGGCGAAGTTAAAGACTTGTTATTACTAGACGTTACACCACTATCACTTGGACTAGAAACACTTGGCGGAGTAACTACAAGACTTATCGAAAGAAACACAACTATTCCAACAAAGAAATCACAAATATTCACAACAGCAGCTGACTCACAAACATCAGTTGATATACACGTACTTCAAGGTGAAAGAGAGATGGCAGCCGACAATACTACACTTGGTCGCTTCCAACTAGAAGGTATAGCACCAGCACCAAGAGGAATCCCTCAAATCGAAGTAACATTTGATATCGATGCGAACGGTATTGTTAATGTATCAGCAAAGGATTTAGGTACAGGTAAAGAACAAAAGATTACTATCACAGCTTCATCTAACTTATCAAAAGATGATATAGATAAAAAAGTTAAAGAAGCAGAAGAATTTGCTCAACAAGATAAGAAGAAAAAAGAAAATATCGAAGTAAAGAATAACGCTGATCAAATGGTTTACCAAACAGAAAAGCTTATGAAGGACCTTGAAGGCAAAATCTCTGACGATGAAAAGAAAGATATAGAAGCAAAACTTGCTGATCTTAAGAAAGCAAGCGAAGGCTCAGACTATGACGATATGAAGAAGAAGACAGAAGATTTAACACAAGCCTTCTATAAAGTTTCAGAACAATTGTATAAACAAAGTGCAGAAGCAGGTGCAGCTGGAGCTGAAGCAGGCGCACAAGGCTCTGAAGAACACAAAGGTGACGATGATGTAGTTGATGGTGACTACGAAGTAGTTGACGAAGACGATAAATAAGATTTATTAGATTTAGATTAAGAAGAATGGAGAGTGCCTTCATTCTTCTTTTTTACATATAGAAAAGAGATCTATTATACTTTTATTTTTCACACATATTTGGTATAATATAATGTATATGATAATTATTTTACATTTTAGAAAGGGTGTAAGTTTTGAAAGATTTATACGAAGTTTTAGAGATAGAATCAACTGCGACTGAAGCTGAGATCAAAACTCAATATAGGAAGCTTGCAAAGAAGTACCATCCGGACCTTAATCCAGGTGATGAAGAGGCCGAAGCAAGATTTAAGGAGATATCTGCCGCATATGAAATTTTAGGCAATGCTGAGAAGAGAAAGCAATACGACACATACGGCGAGTCTATGTTTCAAAATGGAGGCACTGGATCTGGCGGCTTCGGTGGTTTCACTGACGATATATTTGGCGACATCTTTGATATATTTGGAGGCGGCTTTGGTGGCTTCTCGTCATCTGCTTCGCAAAGCAAAAGGCCAATGTACGGAGAGGATGTAAGATATAACCTTACTATAGACCTAGAAGATGTTTTAAACGGCACTCAAAGAGAGATTGAGATAGAGAGAGTCGAAGAGTGCTCACATTGCCACGGAAGCGGAGCCAAGGACGAGAACAGCAAAAAGACTTGCCAAACTTGTTCAGGCAGAGGCACAGTTAGAAATGAGAGAAGAACAGCCTTTGGTGTCTTCGTTCAAACTGAAGTTTGTCCCGACTGTCACGGCACAGGCGAGATAATTACAGAAGAATGCCCACATTGCCATGGTAATGGTACTGAGAAGAAAAAGAAAAAAATACTTGTTAAGGTACCAAAGGGCGTTCGTGAAGACAGCGTAATTAGCATAAGAGGCGAAGGAAGTGTCGGCAAGAATGGCGGACCAAATGGTGATTTAAACGTTTACGTAGACATAAGAGAAAATAAAAAATTCAAACGTAGCGGAGATGATTTATACACAAGCGTTAGCATAAATTATTTACAAGCAGTTTTAGGCGACCAAATTGAAGTTGATACGCTTGATGGCAAGGTTAAATTAACAATACCTGAGGGAACTCAAAGCCATACTAAATTTAAAATTGCAGGCAAGGGACTATATCCACTACACAAGAATTATAGATGCGATTTATACGTTGTAGTCAAAGTTGATGTGCCTAAGAATTTGAGTGATGAGCAAAAAGAATCATTAATAAAGCACTTTAAAGACATGAATTTTGATTACGAACCAAAGAAGAAAAATATTTTTGAAAAAATAAAAGAAAAATTTTAGGAGTTAATATGAATTTTAGAGAAATTAAATTAAAATTTAAAAAAGAATATGAAGAAAAGGTCGAAATATTTTTATCAGACCTAGGCATTGACAATATGGCGATTGAAGATCCAGAAGATTTAAAGATTTTCCAAGAAAGGCAAAATGCTTGGGACCTTTACGATGATGACCTTATAAAATTAGAAAAAGGTTTTATTAGATTTACTATATACCTAGATGATATTCATGACAATGATGAGAGAGAAGCCAAGATTAAGGCTTACATCGAAGAGCTTGGTGGAGAATTTTCTAAGGAAATAATTGACGATAGCGATTGGAAAAACAATTGGAAGAAATTCTTCAAAATTTTAAAGCCAAACAAAACCATAGTCATAGTGCCAACTTGGGAAGAGTACGAAAAGAAAGATGGGGAAGAAATCATCAAATTAGAACCGGGCATGGCCTTTGGAACTGGCTCACACGAGACAACATCTTTATGCATAAAGAAGCTTGAAGAGTACATGAAGCCTGGTATGAAAGTTCTAGACATAGGTACAGGTAGTGGTATACTATCGATTGCTGCGTCAAAATTAGGCGCAAGCGAAGTTTTAGGCGTTGACATAGACCCGATGAGTGTATACATTGCTAATGAAAATAAAAAGTTAAATGAAGTTACTAACGCAGAATTTATAGTCGGCGACCTGCTTTCAAAGGTTAAGGACAAATACGATATAGTCGTTTCAAATATACTTGCAGAAGTCATAGTCACTATGACAGGCGATTTACACAAGTTTATGAATAAAGACGGAATTTTCATTTCATCAGGCATATTAAAAGTTAAGTCCGCCATGGTTATCGACTCACTTGAAGCAAACGGCTTTGATATATTAAACGTCGAAGACCTAAACGAATGGACTTCAATTGTAGCTAAACATGCATAGATTTTTCGCAGAAAGAAAGGACGAAGGTCTTTTATACTTAGCAAAAGAAGATATAAAGCACTTTAAGGATGTTTTAAGGATAAAGGATGACGAAGAAGTCGAAGTCTACATCGATGGTAGTGGCTATATCGCTGTTCTTAACTCATATACAAAGGATGAACTGTCTCTTAAGATAATTTCTGAGATAAATGAAAAATATGAATCAGATCTAAAAATTACCTTATTTCAATCATTAGTAAAGTCTGATAAGATGGACTTCATTATACAAAAAGCTATAGAAATGGGTGCTTATGGCATAGTTCCTATCGAGACGAAGAGATCTATTGTCAAGAAAAAAGATATAAAAGATAAAAAGCGAGATCGATATAGAAATATCGCAAAGGCCGCCGCGATGCAGTCAAAGCGCGAGTTTATTCCCTCTGTTTCTGATGCAATGAAGCTAGATGAAGCAAAAGAAATTTTAGATGGCTTTGATTTAGTTTTAATCGCTTATGAAGATGAGCTTGATAATAGCATAAAAAATTATGATATCAAAGACAAAAAGAATATCGCCATCGTCGTAGGACCTGAGGGCGGCTTTGACATAAGTGAAATAGATGAGCTCAAGAACTTCGGCTACAAATCCATTAGCCTAGGAAAGAGAATACTAAGAGCAGAGACAGCGCCAATAGTGCTACTAACTATGCTTTACTACGAATTTAATGGAAGTGGTCTTTTATGATGAAGGTTTATGTGCAAAACTTGGGCTGCAAAGTAAATTTATATGAGGCTCAAGCGATAAAAAATGCCTTTGAGCAAAAGGGCTACGAGGTAAAGGAAGATTTTGAGGATATTGATGTATATGTAATCAATACTTGTACTGTTACAAACAAGTCGGACTCGAAGTCAAGGCAGATGATATCTAAAGTCAAGAAGAAAAATCCTGATGCCATAGTTATCATTTGCGGCTGCTATAGCCAGATTAATGCTAAAGAGATAGAAGAGATGGATATAGCGGACATCATAGTTGGCACACAAGGCAGAAACAAGATAGTTGACTATTTAGAAGAGTATTTAGACCTTGGTGAGAAGAAAAATTATGTTGAGGACAATATCGACAAAAACTATGAGGAACTGCTTTTTGATAAAAATTTCGATAGCACCAGAGCTTTTATTAAGATAGAGGACGGCTGCAACAACTTTTGCTCCTATTGCATAATTCCATACGCAAGAGGAAGAGTGCGTTCGAGAAAGGCAGATAGCATTATTAAAGAGATAACTTCACTCGTTAAGGACGGCTACAAAGAATTTGTCATCACAGGCATACAGATTACCGACTATGAAGATAATGGTATTGATCTAATAAAGTTATTAGAGATGATAGATGAAGTGCCTGGCGCAGAAAGACTAAGACTTGGTTCAATACAGCCAAAACTATTGAAGGACGAAACAGTAGAGAGACTTGCTGAGCTTAAGCATTTGCAGCATCAATTCCATCTATCCTTACAAAGCGGCTCAAACAAAGTGCTTAAGCTAATGAATAGGAAATACACGAGAGAAGACTATATAGAAAATACAGAGAAGATATATAAGGCGATGCCAGACGCTGCCATCACTACAGACATCATAGTTGGCTTTCCTGGGGAAGATGATGAAGACTTTAAGGAGTCTATTGATATAGTTAAAAAAGTAAATTTCTTAAAGGTTCATGTCTTTAGATACTCAAGACGTAAGGGGACTAAGGCTTACGATATGCCTGGCCAAGTCGCTGAGAGTGTTAAGAAAGACAGAGCAGAAATTTTAGAAGAGTATCAAGAGGCGTCGAGACATATATTTATAAATAAATTTATTGGCGATGAGTTTGAAGTTTTGTTTGAAGAGAAAAAGGATGAGTATTTTGAGGGCTACACATCAAATTACATTAGAGCTTATCTTAAAACAGATGAAGATCTTCATAACCATATAATAAGGGTAAAGGCAGTAGAAAGATTTAAAGACGGAGTATTAGTAGAAAGGATTTGATTTTATGGATTGTTTATTTTGTAAGATCATAGAAGGATCTATTCCTTCTGAAAAAGTTTATGAAGACGATATGATGCTTTGCTTCAAAGACATCAACCCAACATGCCCAGTGCACGTGCTAATGGTGCCTAAAAAGCATATTGCGTCCCTTGATGAACTTACAGGCGATGACAATGAAGTCATAGCTCACATGATGCTTAAAGTTAAGGATATAGCTAAGACTATGGGCCTTGACAATGGCTACAGACTAGTCATTAATACAGGCGAAGACGGTCAACAAAGTGTCAAGCACTTACACATGCATTTAATAGGCGGCAGAAAACTTAATTGGCCAGCAGGTTAAAATCAAGAAAAATAGCAAAAAATAGCAAAAAAAACTTGAAAAAGCTTTAGATATGTTGTATAATATTTGTAACTTAGTCATAAATGATAGTAATTGTTTTATGAGGGGAGGGATACTATGACAGAAATAAGAGTTAGAGAAGACGAATCACTTGATAACGCACTTAAGAGATTCAAAAGACAATGCGCAAGATCAGGCGTCTTAGGAGAAGTTAGAAAAAGAGAACACTATGAAAAACCAAGTGTAAGACGTAAACTAAAATCTGAAGCAGCTAGAAGGAAAAAACATCAAAAGTTTTAACTTAAATTTATTTGAAAGAAATGAAGGTGTATGATGTCCCTTAAAAACGAATTAAAAAGTAGATATATAGAATCTATGAAAAATAAAGATACGATCATTAAAAACACTATCATGATGGTTAACTCAGCAATAAAACAAAGCGAAGTTGACCAAAGAAAAGAACTAAGTGACCAAGACATTATAGCAATAATACAAAAGCAAATAAAGGAAAAGAAAGGCGCTCTACCAGAATTTGAAAAAGGTAATAGAGCGGACCTAGTTGAACAGACTAAAAAAGAAATAGAAATTCTTATGGAGTACGTACCAAAGGAACTTTCTGAAGAAGAGATTAAAACTATAATCAATGAAACTTGCGAAGAGCTTGGAGACAAAGGAGCTAACTTTGGCTTAGTCATGAAGACTGTTATGTCTAAAGTTAAAGGCAGGGCAGATGGATCATTAGTTACAAATCTTGTTAAAGAATATCTAGCCGGTGCAAAATAGCATCGGTTTTTTCTTGTGATGGGCCTTAGCCCACGATATTTTATACAAAGGGAGGATATTATGAAATTTGTAAAAACTTTAAGCAAAAGAAACTTATTAAAAACAGCTAAGCACGGCGGATGCGGCGAATGCCAAACTTCATGCCAATCAGCTTGTAAGACATCTTGCACAGTTGGCAACCAAAAGTGCGAAAATAAGAAAAATCATAAATAGGCTTTGATGTACGATATTAATTTAATACATAAGTTCTATCTTAATGATAAGTATGTAATCTTAGACATATACAGTGGTGCTGTACACGTAGTAGATGAGATTGTATACGACTTAGTAGATTATATGTCCAAAGGCTTAGATGAAGCTTTAAAAGGACTATCTAATAAGTATGAAGCTTGTGATATTAAAACTGCTTTTAAGGAAGTAGAAGAATTACACAAAGAAGGCTTGTTATTTACTGAGCCTATTAAAGAAACTGAACTAGACTTAAGTAAATACAACATAGTAAAGGCTCTTTGCCTACACGTTTCACACGACTGTAACCTTAGATGCAAGTACTGTTTTGCATCTCAAGGCGATTTTAAGGGCAAAAGAGAGCTTATGAGCGTCGAAGTAGGTAAGAAGGCTTTGGACTTTTTAGTTCAAAACTCTGGCAATAGAAGGAACTTAGAGGTTGACTTCTTCGGAGGAGAACCATTAATGAACTTTGATGTTGTCAAAGAGCTTGTTACTTACGGAAGAAGCTTAGAAAAAGAATACGATAAGAATTTTAGATTCACTTTAACTACAAACTGCGTCTTATTAGATGATGAAATTATTGATTATTTAAATGAAAATATGTCAAACGTCGTTCTAAGTATAGACGGAAGAAAATCTGTTAACGATGAAATGCGTCCAACTACTAATGGAAAGGGTTCTTATGACCTAATCGTTCCAAAGATTAAACGCTTTGTTGAAAAAAGAGGCGATAAGGACTACTACATTAGAGGCACATTTACATCAGAAAACTTAGACTTTTCAGAAGACGTATTAGATTTCTACAATAACGGTTTTAAGAAGACATCTATGGAGCCGGTTGTAACAGACCAAAATGAGCCATATGCAATAAGACCAGAACATGTAGAAAGAATAAAAGAAGAGTACGAAAAATTATCCAGAGAATACATCAAGATTAAGAAAAAAGATGATGATTTTTTATTCTTCCACTTTATGATAGACCTAGATCAAGGACCATGCTTGATTAAGAGATCCATAGGCTGCGGAGCGGGATGCGAATACCTTGCTGTAACACCTAAGGGAGATCTTTATCCTTGTCATCAGTTTGTAGGTGAAGAGCAATTTAAGATTGGAACCGTTTTTGACGGCGTTACAAAAACTGATTTAAGAGAAGAATTTAAAAAGTCAAATGTATTTAATAAAAAAGACTGCCAAGAATGCTGGGCAAAGTTCTACTGCTCAGGCGGCTGTCACGCTAATTCATACTACAATACTGGCAATATCAACGGAAACTTCGAGATCGGTTGTGAATTAGAAAGAAAAAGAATAGAATGTGCAATCTCAGTTATTGCAAATTTAGATTAGGAGGCCAAAATGAAAAAGTTAAGCACACTTAAGATTGTGATAACAGTCATTTTAATTGCCTGCTTTGCATTAGTAGCTGTATTCGGTTTTAACTTTGCTGGATACGAAATAAAGAGCGCTAAAGACTCTATTAACTTAGGTCTGGACTTAGCTGGTGGGGTATACGTACTTCTTGAAGCTGATACAGACAAAACAGGTGAAGAGCTTAGCAAAGCTATGGAACAATCAAAGGCAATTATACAACAAAGAGTTGACGGTTTAGGAATTTCTGAACCTAACATATCTATAGAAGGTTCAAACAGAATTTCAATTGAACTAGCAGGTGCTAAGAATGCACAAGACGCAATCGAAACTATAGGTAAAACTGCACAATTACAATTTATCGATCCAGATAATAATGTAATTTTAACAGGTAAAAACATTAAAGAATCAAAAGTTGTTTACACACAAGATAATCTTGGTAAATCAACACCAGTAGTTTCAATGGAGTTTGACGAAGAAGGAACTCAAAAGTTCGCTGAAGCAACTACTAAGCTATATAATGAAACAGAACCAGAAAAGAAAATCCTTAAGATAGTTCTAGACGGTGAAGTTATTTCTGCACCTATAGTACAAAATTCACCTATAACAGATGGTAAGCCAATCATCGAAGGTGGATCAAAGGGATTTACAGTTGAAGAAGCATCAAAACTAGCTACACTAATCAGAGCAGGTGCACTACCTATCGAACTTAAAGAAGTTAGATCAGAAATCATCGGCGCTTCACTAGGTATAGACGCATTCGACAACTCAATGAAAGCAATAGTAATTTCTATATTATTAATAAGTATACTACTAATCATAGTTTATAAGATTCCTGGTATAGTAGCAGCAATCTCACTAGTTGCATATACATTACTAGTTATGCTAGCATTTATCATATTCCATATCAAACTATCACTACCAGGTATATGCGGTTTACTACTATCAATAGGTATGGCAGTAGATGCTAACTGTATCATCTACGAAAGAATTAGAGAAGAATTACTTAATGGTAAGACAGTAAGATCATCTGTTGATGCAGGCTTCAAGAAAGCCATCGCAACTATCATGGACTCAAACATCACAACTATCATCGCAGGCGTTGTACTTTATGTTTATGGTATCGGTTCAATCAGAGGTTTTGGTATTACACTTATCATAGGTATAGTCGTTTCATTATTGACAGCAGTTGTATTAACAAAATTCTTATTAAAGAACTTTGCTCAAATCACAGCTAATGACAATAAAAAGGCATATGGAGCATAGGAGGTAAATATGATTAATTTTAACAAATTGAAAAAGTTTTTTGCTCCAATACCATTCATAGTTATCATCGCAGGTATCATAGGATTCTGCATCAATGGTTTTAACTACGGTATCGACTTCTCAGGTGGTACTATCATGAGAATCAATGCTGGGCAATTTATTGAAGAAGAAAAAGTTTATGATATAGTTAACAAAGTTGACAGTGGAGCAAGCGTTGTATATGCAGGTGCTAACAAAGAAACTGTAGTTATCAAGTCTACACTTGCTTTAACAAACGAACAAAAGAACCAAATCAGCCGTGCATTTGTTGATGAATACAAGGTTGACAGAAACAATATCGAAGACACAACTACTGGTCCATCAATCAGTAGAGAAATTAGACAAAAAGCTGTTATATCCATCATCATCGCATCAATCTTAATGCTTATCTACGTAACATTTAGATTTGAATGGAAATATGGTGTTGCAGCAGTATTTGCTCTAATCGTTGACGTTCTTGTTATAGTAGCAACATACGGCATATTTAACCTACAAATCGATTCATCATTAATCGCAGCTACACTAACTATCGTAGGTTACTCAATCAACGCGACTATAGTTATCTTTGATAGATTCAGAGAAAACAAAAGAATGTATCCAAGGATGGAAAACGCTGAATTAATTGAAACATCACTTAACTCAACATTCAGAAGAACAGTATTAACAACAATAACAACACTTATCGCAGTTGTTGTTCTATACATCACAGGTGGCCACGTAATCGAAGCACTTTGTATCCCGCTACTTGTTGGTATCGTTGAAGGTATGATTTCATCTACATTCATCGCACCATATACTTGGGGACTACTTGAAAAGAACTTTGGCCATGGCGCAAAGAGCAAAAGAGCTTAATTAAACTTATATAAGGGGAGACGAGAAGTCTCCTCTATTTTTATGAAAATATTAATTAAGTATTATAATTATTGTGAATTGGGTATTAATGTATTAAGTTAATGAATAGTAAATAGTTTTGATATAAGAACTATTAATATCATAAGGAGGTAATTATGACAGAGATTTTAAAGGGTAAACCCGTAGCAGATATGATTAAGGCTGATATGAGTAAAAAGATTGAGGACTTCCGTGCAAAAGGCATTGCACCAAAAATAGCAATAGTAAGACTAGGCGAAGACCCAAGCGACATATCATATGAAAAGGCGATACTAAAGGTTAGTGCAAACTTAAATATCGATTCAGAAGTATTTAACATTGCGAGAGAATCAACAACTGAGGAGCTTCTTGCCCTTATGGACAAGCTAAACAAGGACGATAAAGTGCACGGCATACTTGTATTTAGACCACTTCCTAAGCAAATAGATGCAGAAAAAGTTGCTGCCTTCATCAATCCAGATAAGGACATTGACTGCATGAACCCAATTAATCTAGAAGCAATATTTGAAGGCAAGAAAGATAGCTTTGAACCAGCAACTCCAAGAGCAGCTGTAGAGATACTTGGCAGAACTGGCTATGATTACGCTGGCAAGAACGCTGTTATAATCAATCGTTCCATGGTAGTTGGTAAGCCACTTGCTATGATGCTACTTAATGAAAATGCCACAGTTACTATCTGTCACTCAAAGACAAAGGATCTAAAGGCAGCTTGCAAGAACGCAGATGTAGTATTCACAGCACTTGGCAGAGCGAAGATGCTTGATAAGTCTTACTTCAATGAAGACTCTATCATTATAGACGTCGGCGTAAGTATGGACAAGGAAGGAAAGATTAGTGGTGACGCTGATTATGACAATCTCCTTGATTATGTAGCAAAGATCACACCAGTACCAGGCGGAGTAGGTAGTATAACAACTACAATACTTCTAAATCAAGTACTAAAGGCAGTAGAAAAACAAAACAAATAGTAAATAAATACTAGAGTTAAAAATAAGTGCTAAGCAAAATTACATGCTTAGCACTTTTTCATATGCAGATTAAATTATTTGAACGAGAAAAGATATATCTCTTCGCTAGTCACATCTGGATTTATTGCCATAGTGATGGCATATACCTTGTTTAATCCATCTTCTTCTTTTGTTAATACTTCTTTTAGGACCACTGGATTTGCGTCATAAATCGTTATTCTATCTTCATCATCAGTAGAAAATTCTTGCTTTCCTACTTTCCATTCGTCTCTGTTCTTCCAGTATATAGCGCCGTGATACTTATCATTTTCATCCAGTCTTACAGTTTTTACATATACACTTGGCGCTAAAAGACTGTTTCTAAGATTGATACCAGCATCATGTTCAAGCGGCTCAGTAATATCAACGTAGCCCTTCTTTACAAACTTTTCAATGCTTGGCTCTTCAAGCGAGGCAAAGTCTTTTATCTCTTTCGAAACTTTAGCTAAATCTATTTTATTTGATTTAGATATAAAATATATAGCTAGCGCTGCTACAATCAGTACTATAGCAAGTATTAGCCAATACTTTTCTAATGATTTTTCATTTTTCATAAGCTCATCTCCATAAATATTAATTCTTATCTATTAATATATTACCCATAATCTTAATGTATTATCATTGTAAATTCTTATATAAAAAGGTGAAAGTATAGATTACATAAAAAAACAAGGCCTAATTTAAGCCTTGTTTCTTCTATTTATAGCTATGGTAATATTTTTACATCGCCTTCATTATTTGAATTGTTATCAGAATTTGTATCATTTTCCTTAGGTTCTTTTTCGCCGTTGTCACCATTACTATGATCAATGATATCTGTAATTATCTCGTTCCAATCCGTATTGCCATCAGGGTTATTTGGATCGATGCCATGCTCTTGATTATACTTATCTAAATCCTCTTGAGTATCCGACTCGATAGGAGGGTAGTAGCTGTAGTCCTTAGGTATGATACCATTGTGTTCAGCAGGATTGTATGCTGGGTTTAGTGCAGTGAAGACCTTAGTAATCTTTAGCTCTTCCGGTGTAAACTCGGTTGCAATCTTATTATTTGATGAGTTTACCTCTAATGAAACGTGAACGTCACATGTATCTTTTGGCTCGGTTCCTTTGGCAAATATCTCTTGTTTAACGACGCCTCTTGGGTCAGAGGAGCAAAGCGAGCTTGGCTTTTTACCTGATTTAGTACATACATAAGCCTTGACTATGCCATCTGGCTCAGCGAATTGAGGTTTGCTTTCTTTATCTTGATGTATCTTCGTCATTATGTGGCCCCAAAGTTTTGCTGCTAGCCATGAGCTTTGAGGTATAGTAATTTTAGGCGAGTCATTACCCATCCATGTGCCAGTTGCGTAGTAATTAGAGAAACCTACAAACCAGAAGTCTGCCTTGTAGTCAGTTGTACCAGTTTTACCAGCTGTGGCTTGTCCTTTTACTACTGCGTTTCCGCCAGTATGTTCGTAAGCAGTTGATCTAAGTACATCCTTCATGATATAAGCAATTTGTGGGCTTACAACTCTTCTTTGCTTAGGCTCTTTATCAAGGACTACGTTTCCGTCCTTATCTAAAACCTTAGTGTATATAGTCGGTTCGATGTAAACACCGTCATTAGCGATTGCAGCATAAGCAGCAGTCATCTCAAGTGGGCTAACACCCTTTGTCATACCACCAAGAGCTAGAGCAGCAAGGTTTTCATCGTTGTGAGTTTTGTTTTCACTAGCCTCTACAAAATTATCTTTACTTGGATTTTCTTCGTCAATTAGGCCTAGTAGCTTTAGATATTTTATAGAAGTAGGTATGCCGATCTTTTTCAAAGTTCTAGCAGAACTTACGTTTATGGAGTAGATTATTGATTCTCTAAGAGTTGTGATACCTTTAAAACCAGTATAAACGTTCTTTGGCCATACCTTGCCTTCACCTGTTACCAATGGCACATCAAGTATTGGCGATGCTGCTGTAAAGCCATTGTCAAGAGCAGGTAAGTATACTGCTATAGGCTTTATAGACGAGCCTGGTTGTCTAGTCGTGTCAGTAGCTCTATTCAAAATTCTATTGCCTTTTACGTCACGTCCGCCTATCATGGCAACGATGTGACCAGTTCTGTAGTCCATAACTACAGTTGCTGACTGTGGTTGAACTAGACCAGTCTTATTATTATAGAAATAGTCTGGGCTTATGAATAAGTTGCCAGCTTCATTAACTTTATAGAATCCAGCGTTATTTTCAAAGAATCCTGCTTTAATAATTAAGCTGTGTTTAGCTTGTCTTAAGTAGTAAGCATCAGGCACTGCAAGACCGCCAACTCTGTGAGTTAGAAGGTTCTTCGCATCGTCAATAGTGTAGTAGTCTTGTATATCAGTTGATTTATTATATGCAAAGACCCTTGGGCTCGTGATAGTTAAATCACCGTTATCAGCTATGCTAAACTCGCCCTTTGGTATGAATAGGTAGCCATCGTCAGTAAGTAGATTTGCCTTCTTTAAATAAACCATATTACCGTTCTTATCAACAATATTACCAGCCTTATCAAGGGTTCTGTCAACAAGCAGTGGAGCCTTGTATCTTGATACGTCGCCAAGAAGTATGCCGTTGAAGTTTCTGTTGACCTCGTCAAGATCCTTTTGCATCTTGGTGTCAATAGTTGAGTAAATTCTTAAACCGCCTGTGAATAGTCTTTCTTGAGCCTTTTGCTTAGTAATTTGATACTTTTCCATCAAGTCTTCAACGACTTGATTCTTAACGTAGTCGCTCGCGTAGCTTGTGATCTCAGTTTGCTTCTTTTCACTAGGTTTTAAGCTTGCTACTATATCGAAATTAATCGCTTCATCGTATTCAGCTTGAGATATTTTTTCAAGCTCAAGCATCTTTTTAAGAATAACCTTTTGTCTTTCAACAGATTTTGTGTTAAATACAAGGATGTATTTTTCACCTAATATTTCAGTTTCGCCAACCTTTCTCATAGTCGCCTCATCAAACTTAAGTGGACTGACTCTGTAGAACGGTTGATATATATTTGGCCCTTTAACAACGCCAGCAAGTAGAGCGGCTTGAGCGATATTTATCTCATCAACATTCTTAGAGAAATATGTTCTTGAAGCCTCTTGTACACCATAGGAGTTTTGGCCAAGAGAAATCATGTTTAAGTAAGACTCAAGTATTTGATCCTTGCTAAGCTTTGTCTCTAAGTTAAGGGCAAGATATATTTCCTTAAGCTTTCTTGTAAGCGTTTGCTCGTTAGATAGGTAAGTATTTTTGATTAGCTGCTGAGTGATAGTTGACGCGCCACGTACAACGCCACCAGCCTTAAAGTTTTCATATAGAGATGACATAATACCCTTAGGGTCAACGCCTGGGTGATCGTAGAATCTTTCGTCCTCGATGCTTATAAAGGCATCCTTCAAATATTGAGGCACCTTCGATAGCTTAACAAAAGTTCTGTATTCAGCAGTCTCAACCTTTTCTAGTAAATTATTATCCTTATCAAATATAAGAGACGTCTCTTCAAAGCCACTGTTAATCTCATATGGATTAATCTCTGGGGCAGTAGTAAGTATATTAACAAAAGCGAGGCCAACAGAGCCAGCAAAAAGAGTTAGCGATATAAGCACAGTCATCAGCGTAATGACTATTAGCTTCTTAAGCGTAAACCTCGGCTTTCTTCTTCGTTTATTATTAGACATATTATCACTCCTAATATAATATCTACATGTATTATACCACATATTAAAGCTTTTGGTATATAATTTAAGAAAAATTTAATATTTATCTGGCCATTGTGATATAATCATGGTGAATGGAGGAGTGAGTAGATGATAAGCATAAAAAAGAATCACTTTCATAAGAAAAACATATATATAGATTTTGATTTAGACGATATGAAAAATATAAATAGAGATAGCTTTAAAGCCATAAGCGAAGAAAATCATGCACCGCTACAGATGATGATAGATGGGGATGATACTAAGAAGAAAGACTTCATCGAGGAAAATGGTTTTAATAGAGTGAGGACCTGTTATGGCATGAGTGTTAGAAGAGATGATCTCATCAGAAAAGAGACAGCTAAGATAAATTTGTTTTTGGCAAAAGAGGGTGATGAAAAATATTTTGAGCTGGCAAAAATATATTTTGAATATTATAAGAAGACACATGAGAGCATTAATCCACTGTCAGTAGATTTTGATGAATTTAAAAATATTTTAACCAAGGACGTTTATTATAACGATGAAGATGGCATGGCGCTAGCCTTTATAGAAGATAATGAAATTGCCTATGTATATGCAAGCGATATAGCTAAGGCAGATGACTTTTTCAAAAGCCTTTGTGAAAAGCTTTTTAATGATTATGAAGAAATATTTTTCGAAGCAGATGATGTAGATGAAAGTGCTATGAGATTAAAGAATATTTTTAGTGGCGGAGTAGATGAAATTACAGAGACTTGGATATATAGGCTCGATGATAAATAATTTTGCACAAGAAAAACGATTAGCGTAGATAAATTTGTCTACGCTATTTTATATACAATAAATATATTTTGACTTTTAATCACGGCTTTGGTATAATTACAAAAGAGGTGCTATATGGAGAGAGCAATTATATATACAATTGAATTTGATTCAAAGACTGACGAGTATCTTGATGAGCTTGAAGCGCTTCTTGAGGCGTGCGACGCTGAAGCCATAGTCAGAGTGAAGCAAAGTAAGGACGTTTTAAACCCTCGCTACTACATGGGCAAGGGTAAGCTTAACGAGATTAAAACGCTTATTGAAGCGAATGACATTGACCTTCTTGTTGTTAATGACGAGCTAAGCGGCGTTCAAACAAGAAACTTAGAGGATGAACTTGACATCAAAGTGGTTGATAGAACTAATCTTATCTTGGATATTTTTGCTCTAAGGGCTGAAACTGTTGAAGCAAAGCTACAAGTGGAGCTTGCTCAGCTATCGTATAGACTGCCAAGGCTTGTCGGTATGAATAATTATCTATCAAGAGAGGGTGGCGGCATCGGCACAAGAGGACCCGGTGAACAAAAGCTTGAAACAGATAGACGTCACATACAAGAACAAATCGATAGAATTAAGAATAAATTAAAGGAAGCTCAAAAGTCTAGGGACAATATCTCGAGAAAGAGAAATGAGAGTGATGTGCCATATGTAAGCATCATCGGCTACACTAACTGCGGCAAATCTACTATATTAAATAGTATGATTAGGCTTTCCGAGAGCGGAGCGAGGGAAGTTTTGGCTAAGGATATGCTATTTGCCACATTACAAACTTTTGTTAGGAAGATAAAATTCTCCACTGGATCAGAATTTATCGCCTCAGACACTGTAGGTTTTGTATCGAACTTACCAACAAAGCTAGTCGAAGCCTTTAAAGGCACTTTGGAAGAGCTAAAATATGCGGATTTGATACTACATGTGGTTGATATATCTGACGAGAACATGGATTTACAGATTGAGACGACACTTGAATTAATGAAGTCCTTAGGACTTATGGACAAAAAAGTTTTAAGGGTATATAATAAGGTAGACAAACTTGACGAGCATAGAAGGGCCACTTTAAATGACACAGATGACATCATCTATATATCAGCAAAAAATGATGAAGACGTTAAAAAGCTTATAGATAAGATAGAGTCAGTACTTAAAGAGGATCACAAAGAAGTCACAATGAAAGTTCCTTTCAAGGACAGCGCCCTTGTGGATAGGCTAAAAAAGAGCTATGCAGTAGAAGTTACAAAGTACGACGAAGCTTCAATGTACATAAAAGTGAAGCTTTCACAAATAGATTACAATAAATATAAAGACTATGTCTGTGAATAATGAATATAAATCAGTTCTGGAGCTAGTAAGCGCCGAGGACCTGATTAATAAATCAAAGTTCATAGCAAATACAAAGCATGTTACGAGCGAGGACGAGGCCATAGCCTTCATTAATGAGATGAAAGAAAAGTATAAGGACGCGACTCATAACGTTAGCGCCTACATTATTAATGGCAGCATACCCATAAAGCGCTACGATGAGGACGGAGAGCCACAAGGCTCATCGGCAAGACCTATACTTGGCGTTATGGATGTGGAGGGACTATCAAACATAGTCTGCGTCGTAACTAGGTACTTTGGAGGTATTAAATTAGGTGTTGGCGGCCTTGTAAGAGCTTACTCAGGCGCATTCAAGAAGAGCATCGACGGCAAAATTTATGACTACGGCAGCTTTCTTAAGTACAGACTGACATTTCCATACGCAGAGTTTGACAAGATTAAGAATTATTTATCACATACAGTTTATGACTTAGACAATTTAGAGTATATGGAAAATATTAGCGCGGACATATATATAAAGGAAGAGGACAGCGAAGAACTTTTAGAAACGCTCAAAAATCTTGCCAATCGAGAGCTTGATTACGAGTTTGAGGATGAATATATAAAAGCGCATATTGATAAAAGGATAGTGAAATAATTGAAAGATTATGAAAAGATAGTCCAAGATATGGTATCTTGGCTAAGAGATAAAAGGGACAAGACCGGCTTAAAAGGAGCGGTTTTCGGGCTTTCAGGCGGCGTTGATTCAGCTGTAGTCGCAGGCCTATCGAAACTTGCCTTTGGGGATGATCACTTAGGCATAGTGATGCCGATACACTCACTTGAAGAAGACGAAGTAGATGCAAAATTAGTAGCAGATAAGCTAGGTATTAAAACTGCGAGAGTTGATTTAACAAGTACTTATGATGACTTTGTGAAAAATGCTAAAGCAGAAGGATTTTCAAAGATGAGCTTATCTAATGTAAAGCCAAGGCTTAGGATGACAAATCTTTATCTATATGGACAAAATTTATCATACATGGTAGTCGGCTCATCAAACAAGAGCGAGTATCTGGTCGGTTATTTCACCAAATGGGCGGACAGCGCTTGCGATATATATTTACTTAGAGATTTTTACAAGAGTGAGGTATATGAAATTGCCAAAGTTTTAGGCGTGCCAGATGAAGTCATAAATAAAAAACCATCGGCAGGGCTATGGAAGGGCCAAAGCGATGAGGACGAGCTAGGCGTTTCATATGACGATATAGAAAAATATTTCGAGGGCAAGGCCATTGACCCAGAAAAAGAAGAAAGAATAAAAAAGCTATATAATTCAACTCAGCATAAGAGAGTGGATATAGATTATTTTAAAAACATTTATTAGGAGGAATAAAATGTCAGGACATTCAAAATGGAAAACAATAAAAGCTAAAAAGGGTAAGGAAGACCAAAGAAGAGCATCAGTATTTACAAAACTAGCTAGATACATCACTGTAGCGGTTAAAGAAGGCGGTTCAAATCCAGAATTTAACCCATCACTTAAGTCAGCTATTGAAAAGGCTAAGGCTGAGAACATGCCTAACGACAACATCGAAAGAGCTATCAAGAAAGGTGAAGGTGGCGAAGGCGATGCTAACTACGAAAACGTTACTTACGAAGGCTACGGCATAGGCGGCGTTGCTGTTATCGTTGAGTGCTTAACAGATAACAGAAACAGAACTGCTTCAGACGTGAGACACGCCTTTGATAAGCACGGCGGAAACTTAGGAACAACAGGCTGCGTATCATATCTATTCGATAAAAAAGGCTTTATCGCTATAGAAAACGACGGATCAGTTGATGAAGATACCTTAACTATGGACGCAATTGATCTAGGAGCAGAAGACTTTAAATCATATGAAGAAGGTTATGAAATCTACACAGCTGTTGAAGACTTTAACCAAGTTGTTGAAGGCTTAAAGGATAGAGGATACAAGCTAAGTGATTTCGATTTATCAAACATACCTCAAACAACAGTTAAACTTGACGAAGAGCAAGCAATTAAGTTTGAAAAGATGGTTGATGACCTAGAAGAATCAGACGACGTTCAAAGCGTTTCACACAATTTAGAAGATTAAAATGAAGAATATGAAATTATCAGTTGCTATTATATTAACCCTTAATATAATAGCACTTATATTATGTCAAGCAATACAAACAGTTTCCTACGATGAAAATGCTGTATTTTTGTGCGCCAAACGCATGGATAGCTTTGATTACATCGACAGATCTGAAGATGAAGTCTTAGTTGCTTCAAAAGTTATAGCAGGCTATCTAAGAGGGCTTAATGGTGATGAGCACCTAAGCCTTATAGGTTTAAATGATAAAGAGATAAGCCACATGAGAGATGTAAGAGGCATATATAAGACAATAAACACAATAAAGATAGTGGCTGCAATAATAACTTTAATCATTATAATGCTATATGCTTGGAAGAAAATTAATGTATTTAAGTTTAAAGAGCTAAGAAACACTTTGTTTATCGGATATTTAGTACCAATATTCTTTGGCATCTTGTATCTAACAGACTTTCAAGGAGCCTTTATAAAGTTTCATGAGATCTTCTTCAAAAACGATTTGTGGCAGCTTGATCCAAAGACAGATTTTTTAATAAGATTAATGCCAGAAGAATTCTTTGTATCTGGCTTTATAAAAATCTTAGCTTACTACACAATATCGATATTTGTAATTCATATTTGTAGCTTTTATTACGTAGCAAGGTGTAGTAGTAAAATGAAGAAGAAGGGAGTATAAAATTCATAAATGTTAGGTATAGCTAAATTTATAGATCAAACAAATTTAAAACAGGACGCAAGTGAGGCTGATATTATAAAGCTTGTGGAAGAACAAAGAAAATATGAATTCAGATCCATATGTATAGCACCATCGTTTTTGCAAGTCGCTCGTGAAAACTTGCAAAATATGTATCTCACTACAGTGATATCATTTCCTAATGGATATGCATCTACAGAGGCAAAAATTTATGAAGCAAAAGATGCGATTAAAAACGGAGCAAACGACTTAGATATTGTTTCGAACATCGGAAGAATCAAGATGAGAGACTATGACTATCTAAGTAAAGAGGTAAATGCTCTAAGAGAGATTACTAAGTCACATATATTAAAATTTATAATAGAAACTTCTTTCCTTAATAACGAAGATATATTATATATAACAAAGATATTGGCTGAGAATGGCGTAGATTACGTGAAGACATCAACAGGATTTACGAAATCTGGAGCAAAATTAGATGACGTAAAATTTATAAAAGAAAACTTCGATGGAAAAATAAAAATAAAAGCCTCGGGAGGAATTTCTGATTACAAAACTGCACTAGAGTTTATCGAGGCAGGTGCTGATGTTATCGGCACTTCACACGGTTTAGAAATTATAAATTACAAAGAAAATTAATAGTAGATAAATAATAATTGCAAGCTCATTTTTGAATTTTTATAAAAAAAGCTTGCAATTTTTTCAAAAATGTTGTAATATATATGTAACATATAGCCGTTATTATATGAAAAAAATTTAAGGGGGAATATTAATGAAACTTAAAAAGACATTAGTGTTTTTACTAGTACTTTCTATGGTATTATCAGCTTTCGCATTTGCATGCGGTAAGAAGACTGATGAAGAACCAGAAGAACCAGGTACTGAAACAGACGCACCAGCTGAAGACGAAAATTCTGATGAAGAACCATCAGATGACGAAACAGCTGAAAGACCAACTGAACCAAGTGGCCAATTAATCATTGGTACTACTACTGAAATGAGTGGAGACTTCTCAGGAGTATGGCAAAACAACGCATCAGACGCTGACGTTAGACGTTTAGTATCTGGTTACGGTACAGTTGATCAAACTGACGAAGGTGAATACGTAATTGATGATTCTATCGTTGAAAAGTATGACACTGAAGAACACGAAGACGGATCAAAGACTTACACATTCACAATCAAACAAGGTCTTAAATTTGCTGACGGTAAAGAAATCACAGCAAAGAACTATGTAGCAGGAACTTTACTATGGGCTTCAAGACTTATCGGTCCAGACTTCTGCGGTGGTAAAAACACTTCAGGTATCGACCTAGTTGGTTACGATGCATTTAGTAAAGGTGAAAAGAAAGAATTTGAAGGTGTTCACCTAATTGATGATTACACTTTCTCAGCAACTATTAATCCTGAAAATACACCATATTTCTATGAATTAAACTCTGTATCAGCAGGTCCAGAAGATCTAGAATTTTGGTTAGGTAAAGAAGTAGACATTAAAGATGACGGCGATGGATGTTACTTTGTTGAAGATATTAATACAGAAGAGTTCAAGAATGCAGTTAAAGCTGCAAGAGACAGAAAGACTCTACCTTCAAGCGGTCCATATATGTTAGAAAAATACGACGAAGCACAACAATTAGCAACATTGGTTATCAACCCTAACTTCCAAGGAGATAGAGTGGGTAGAAAACCTCTAATTTCAAAAGTTATTCTTAAGAAGATAACTCAAGCAACTCAAATCGACGACTTAAAGACTGGCGGTGTTGATATAATCAAGAACATCGGTGATGGTAAGACTATCAACGCTGGCATGGACTTAACAGAAGACGAAGGATTTGCTTACACTGACTATCCAAGAGCTGGTTATGGTAAGATCGCATTCTCTTGCGACGTTGGACCAACTCAATTCCCAGAAGTAAGACAAGCACTTGCTTACTTACTAGACAGAAACGATTTCGCTAAACAATTTACAGGTGGATACGGTTCTGTTGTAAACGGACCTTATGGTACAGCTCAATGGTTCTATCAAGAAACTCAGAAAGAACTTGATGAAAAGCTTAACTCATATCCATATGACCCAGCTAAGGCTGTTGAATTATTGGAACAAGTTGGCTTTACTCTAAACGAATCAGGCGCTGAATACAAAGAAGGCGACGGAACAAGATACAAAAAGATGGATGACGGTACTTTAATGCCACTTGAAATCAAATGGGCATCTACTGAAAACAACGAAGTATCTGACTTACTAGTTGTTAAACTAGCTGAAAACCCTGACCTTGTAAAAGCAGGTATCAAGATTCAAAGAGACGCAATGAGCTTTGACGAATTACTAAACTGGTTATACAGAGACGCATCACAAGATGCTAAATACGGAGTTCCAACATATAACATGTTCAACTTAGCTACAGGCTTCACTCCATGGTATGACCAAAAATACACTTACTCAACTAAGGAAGAAATGATCAAGATGGGTTACAACACTAACTTCATCTTCGATAAAGAACTAGAACAAGCTGCTACAGACATGGTAATGATTTCTCCAGATCAAAGAGATGTATTTAAGGACAACTTCGTTAAATTCGTAACTAGATGGAACGAAATGCTTCCTGACCTACCACTATACTCTAACCAATACCATGACTTCTACAACTCAAAACTTCAACATTGGGAAACTTCAGAAATGAAGGGATTAACAGCAACTATACTAGATGCTTGGGTAACAGAATAGTAAACATTAAAATTAAAAAAAACATTTTGTGGAAGGCAATAGAAATATTGCCTTCTATAAAAATACAGATAAGGTGGATGATGATGGGAAAATACGTTATAAAAAGAATACTTTACATGGTATTCGTATTCTTTGTTATGTCTATTTTGCTTTTCTTCTTGTATAATATGATACCTTCAGACCCGGCAAGAGCTGAGCTTGAACCAATGAAGGCACAATTAAAAGTAGAAGAGTACAATAAGAGATATCAAGATTTAAGAAAACAATATGGTCTTGACGATCCTATGATAGTTAGATATGGAAAGTGGCTTGGTAGATTATTACAAGGCGACTTAGGTGACTCAAGAGTTTATAAAGATAAGGTTGTTAACGTTGTACAAGAACCTTTAAAACTTACTATATTTATTAACATTTTTGCAATAATTATAGGTCTTGGCATAACTATACCACTTGGTATAGCATGTGCGGTTAAAAAGAATTCAGTTTTTGACCAAGTAACACAAGTATTAACTGTTATAGGTTATTCTATACCAGTATTTATTACTGCACTATTGTTTATTTACATCTTTAGTGTTAAGTTACAATGGTTCCCTGTAAGTGGTATGAGAACTGCAGGAAAGAATTATACAGGTATTAAAGATACACTTGATATCTTTAAGCATATTGCACTTCCTCTAATAATCATGACAGTAGGCTCACTAGGCGGTATGACAAGATATGTCAGAGCTGCTATGGATGACGCTTTAAGCATGGATTATATTAAGACAGCAAGAGCAAAGGGCTTAAAGGAAAAGACTGTAATTTATTCGCACGCGTGGAGAAATGCTTTATTACCAGTAGTTACACTTATAGTTGGTTGGTTTATGAGTATATTCTCAGGATCACTAATTATTGAATCAATGTTTAATTTAAATGGTATGGGTAAGTTCTACATAGACGCTTTAAATAAAAAGGACTATGACTTAGCGCTTGCTATTCAGTTGTTCTATATCATAATAACTCTATTAGGCAACTTAATTACGGACTTGACATACGGCTTAGTTGACCCTAGAGTTAGAGTAGAAAATTAGGAGGTTAATATGGAAAAAGATAATAAAGACTTAAAAGACACAAAACAAATACCTCCTAAAAAAGAAAAAGGATTATTTAAAAAGAAAGATAAAAAGAAAGATGTTATGATTGAGGATGATATTCAAACTCCTTTTAGAACCATACTAAATGTATTCATTTCAAATAAAGTAGCAATGACTGCATTTTTTATCTTCTTAAGTATATTCTTATTAGTTTTAATAGGACCACTTTTCAATCCTTTAGATTTATCATATGTTGAAACAACACAAGCAAACATTGCTCCAGGTTTTGACATACTTCCATTGCCAGACGGTCTTAAAAATATTAAGACATTAAGCGTTGGATCTACATTTAGCGCTGCTGTTGATGACAATGGTAAGATTTTTGTTTGGGGTAAAACTAATATCTCTAAAAAGGTAGATATTAGAAAAATACCTAAGGAAGTTAAAAAAGAAGGAAAGAATATTGTTAAATTAGCTTGTGGTACTGACCATGTAATTGCACTTACTGAGGACGGTAAAGTGCTTGGTTGGGGTAATAACAGACTTAAACAAGCTAAAGCTCCAGCAGAATTAATGGGTACTAAGATTGTTGACATAGCAGCATCTGACCAAGTATCTTATGCTATAGATGAAGATGGAGACACATATGCTTGGGGTAATATGGGTGTTAATGACTACAAAGAAGGTCATGAATATCAAGGGAACATCGCTAAGATTGCTCCTAACCCTAATACAGCTTGTGCTATCACTAAAGATGGTAAAGTTGTTCACTTAGGTGCTCAAGAATCAGGTTTATCAAAGATTCCTGAAATAGATGAAAAGATCGTTGACCTTGCATCTTCATACAATACATTCGTTGCTGTTGGAGAATCAGGTAAAATTTATATGTGGGGTAACCCAACTACTACTGGTGAGTGGGAAGTTCCTGAAAATATTGATGGTAATGTAAAGAATATTTATGGACAAAGATATTCATACTTAGCAAAGCTAAAAGATGATACTATTCAAGAATGGGGTTCAAACTCATTAGGACAATTAGATGTTCCAGCTGATTTAAGAGGCAAAAAAGTAGATGAAATATACACAGGATTCTATCAAACTCACGTTAAAGATCAATCAGGTAAGATGCACAGCTATGGTCACAAAGGTTACCTATTAGGTACTGACGACCTAGGTAGAGACATCTGGAACAGAATTCTTAACGGTGGTAGAAAATCTATGACTATAGGTGCTATCGCAGTTATAATCTCAACTATCATCGGCGTAATCGTTGGTGGTATTTCAGGCTTCGTTGGCGGCTGGGTTGATAACGTTCTACAAAGGGTTGCTGAAATGATAGGTTCACTACCATTCCTACCATTTGCGATGATACTATCAGCACTTGTTGGCCAAACAATGACTGCCGACCAAAAGATCTTTATGATCATGATTATACTTGGTTTACTATCTTGGACAGGACTTCAAAGACTTGTTCGTGCGCAAGTACTTTCAATTAGAGAGCAAGAATATGTTGTTGCTGCAAGATCACTAGGTATTAAAGAAAAGAACATTATATTTAAACATATATTGCCAAACACTATATCTATAATTATAGTTAACGCTACATTATCATTCGCATCAAGTATGCTTACAGAAGCATCACTTTCATTCCTAGGCTTTGGTGTTCCAGCACCATATCCAACTTGGGGTAACATGCTTAACGGTGCTAACAACTCTATAATTATTCAAAGATACTGGTGGAGATGGGTATTCCCTTCTATCATACTAGGTGTTTGCGTAATTTGTATTAACTTAATAGGTGATGGCTTAAGAGACGCTATCGACCCTAGATCAGCTGAAAGATAGGAGGTAAGATTAATGGCATTATTAGAATTAAAAGACTTGCATACCTTTTTTACAACAAAAAAGGGAATAATCAAAGCTGTTAATGGCGTTTCCTATTCAGTAGAACAAGGTAAAACATTAGGAGTAGTAGGAGAAAGTGGTAGTGGTAAGAGTGTTTCTGCCATGAGTATCATTAAACTACTTGATGGTAATGGATATATTGACAGTGGTGAAATTTGGTTTAACGGAGAAAATATTACTGATATACCTAAAAATAAGATGGGTCATATCAGAGGTAATGATGTTTCTGTTATATTCCAAGAGCCAATGACTTCACTTAACCCAGTATTTACTGTAGAAAAGCAAGTAAGTGAACCGTTCATTATTCACCAAGGTATGGATAAAAAGCAAGCAGCTGAAAAAGTTGTTGAAATGCTTAGCATGGTTAAGATACCTAATCCAGAAACTGTTGCTAAACAATATCCTCACCAATTATCAGGTGGTATGAGACAAAGAGTTATGATTGCCATGGCACTTGCTTGTGTCCCTAAGCTTCTTATAGCTGACGAACCAACAACTGCTCTTGACGTTACTATTCAAGCTCAAATACTAAGACTGATGAATGACTTAAAGAAGAGAATTGGTACTTCTATACTATTTATCACTCATGACCTTGGCGTTATTAACCAAATGGCTGACGACGTTGCTGTTATGTATTGTGGACAAGTAGTTGAAAAGGCACCAAGAGAAACAATTTTCGAAGGAAAGAGCATTTACATGCATCCATATACTGAAGGACTTATGGTATCTATACCTAGATTGGATACTCCTCAAGGCACAAAGCTTGATGCTATACCTGGTTCAGTACCGCATCCACTAAACTTACCTAAGGGCTGTAAATTTGCTCCTAGATGTAAGTATAGAACTGAAAAATGTGACAACTATCAACCAGATTTAGTTAAAGTAGATGAAAATCATGAAGTAAGATGTTTCTATCCTGAAAAGGGGGTAAGATCCAATGGAAAATAAAGAGTTATTATTTAGAATACAAAACCTTAAACAATACTTCCCAGTACAAAAAGTAGGTAAGGAAGTCCAATATGTTAAAGCTAATGATGATATCTCATTGGATATTTACAAAGGCGAAACTATAGGTCTAGTAGGTGAATCTGGTTGCGGTAAATCTACATTTGGTAGAACTTTACTACAATTATACAAACAAACTGACGGTAGAACTATTTATTACGGAAGAACTAGATGGGAAGTTAACCCTAAATACGTTTATAAGCTTATAAATGGGTTTGCTAGTCACAAGAGTAAGATTAAAGAGCTTGAAGCTGAACTTGAAAAGGATAAAGCAGCTTATGAAGCACTTCCTGATGGTAAGGAAAAGGGCGAAGCTCTTAACAAATTTAGAGATACTGAAAAGAAACATAGACTTTTATATCAAGACCTTGCGCAAATAGCAGGTGCTTTGATATATCATGATAACGAAAGTGAAGTTAAATCTTTACTATTAAAGGAACAAGAACTTAACGCTAAGATCTTTGCAGCAAAGAAAGATGGCAAAGAAGACTCTTCAGCAGAAAGCGCTTTAAAAGATGTTGAAGCAAAGCTTGATGCGCTTAGAGAAGACGTTAAGGGCAATCCTGATTATGAAAAAGCAGAAAGCTATAGAGACGCTGGTATAAACCTAGCTGAACTTGAATATGAAGAAATGAGACACTTGAGAAAAGATATGCAACTTATCTTCCAAGACCCATACTCATCACTTAACCCTCGTATGACTGTAGGTCAAATCATATCTGAAGGTTTAGTAGCTCACGATATCTACAAACAAAAAGATAAGGCTCTACAAGATTACGTAGTAAAAGTTATGCAAGACTGTGGTCTAGCTCATTACTTTATACACAGATACCCTCACCAATTCTCTGGAGGTCAAAGACAAAGAATTGGTATCGCAAGAAGTGTTGCTTTAAAGCCTGACTTCATCGTTTGCGACGAAGCGGTATCAGCTCTAGACGTTTCTATTCAATCACAAATTATAAACCTATTGATTGACTTAAAAGAAAAAGAACACTTAACTTATCTATTCATTTCACATGACTTGTCAGTTATTAAATATATATCTGATAAGGTTGGTGTAATGTATTTAGGAAATATAGTTGAGTTTGCTGACTCTAAGGAGTTATATGCTAGACCAGTGCATCCATATACTGAAGCACTTCTAGGCGCAATACCAACTACAGATTCTAAGAAAGAAATTCAAATTCTAGAAGGGGATATACCAAGTCCTATCAATCCACCTAAGGGCTGTAAATTCCACACTAGATGTAAGTACGCTACTGAAGAATGTAGAACAATAGTTCCAGTATTTGAAGAAGTAAAACCTGGACACTTTGTTGCATGTCATCACAAGCTTAACTTGGATAAGTAATGTTTTTTCAAAAGAAAATAGATCGCGCGTTTGAACACCTTAAGAAGACCTCAGGTAAGTATGATGAAAAGGGTAATTTAATTAATAAAGACAAAGAAGATACTGAAAAAGGTGACTTCGCTGCTATGTTTTTAGCAGCAGCAAAGGTATTCGGACCGATATTCATAGTTTTGATTATAATTTTAATATTAACTAGACCAAGATAAAGAGTAAAGCTACGAGCAATCGTAGCTTTATTTTTGTCTCTAATAGATGAGTGGTTAAAATGAATGGTCAATAAAGATTAATCAGTGTTGAGTGGGGGGTTACGGAGCATTGGATAGGTAGAAAAAATAATCAAGAATAAGTAATAAAAATTGTGTATTGAATAATTAGTAATTAGTAATGTAAATTACAATTAGAAGTGAAAATTAAAATAGAAATGAAAAATGAACAATGAACAATGAATAATGAATGTGTAATAATGAATAAGGTGCAATTAGCTATGATAATTGAACAAATATATAAAAATATTAAATCAATTATAATTTAAATACTTTATTAATTCTTGTTTAGTTTAACGCGCTTAAGGGTAAATAGAGAGTAAGGATAAAGGAGGTTTTCTTATGAAAAGAAAAGTATGTTTATTATTAATATTTTTACTTATGCTTACAAATGCCGCATATGCAGCAGACTTAAAGGTTAGTACACCAAATGGATATGTATTAAGTGACTCAGAAGTAGAAAGACTAAGCTTAGTCATCAATAACAAGATGAAAGAAGAGAACAACGAGAGAGAAAATTTAGTTGGCTATGTAATACCAGT
The DNA here is from genome assembly GCF_056590255.1 of Fenollaria sp. C0166D3. NCBI lineage: Bacteria > Bacillati > Bacillota > Clostridia > Eubacteriales > Fenollaria > Fenollaria sp. C0166D3. Next base: position 27,405 of record NZ_JBWPVU010000007.1, on the reverse strand, counting down.
TTACAATCTTTCAACAGAGTACTTATTTAACAACGCTAACAAGACATTAGAAGATTCCTTTGTCAACAAGGGAAATGCAATTATGATTATTAAAGATAAAGTTGGTCCATTCATGCAAGCTGGGCTAATAAAGTCAAACAAGGGCCTTATAGTTGAAACATATTCAGATATAAGCGATGGTCTACTTGAAGCAATTACACTGCTTAAAACAAAAAGCATGACTAATGCAAGATACCTAAGCATAGATCAAACAAGTAAGCCAAGCATAATACTTGCTAATGAAGGCAAAGTACCTAAGGCGATAGCTATAGATTTATTAAACGATAGAGAGAAAAATGATTCAAAACTTGAAGACGCCATACTTGACACAGAGGATGTATATGAACAAATAAAGCAAAACAAGATAGCTGACATGGAACTAACAGTTGAAAATCTTAAGAAGGGCGAGCCATATAAAACTGATCAAATATCCTTATTTAAGCCAGTTGAAGTTCAAAAGACTGAAAAGAAGAGCCCAATCAAAATTATTATCATCATACTTATAGTAATACTACTAATACTAGGAACTTACTTCATCTTGATGCAAAAATCTTCAAAGAAGACAGCATTTAAGAAGAAAAAATCAAAGAAGACAAAAGATGATTATGACGATATTGATGACGATGGAGATTATTTAGTATAGAGCTTCTTTTACCAATAAAGAAAGGTGATATAATTGTTTAAAGTAATTATGCTTATATCAGTGGCTTTTATTCCACTTTTACTGATAGTATTAGGAAAGATATTTGAAAAATATCCGATCAAAGAGCCAAACATAGCTATAGGCTTTAGAACAAAACTTTCAATGATGAATAAAGAAACTTGGGACTACGCACAAAGACTATTCCCAAAGGTGTGGATAAGCCTAGGAAGAATAATGCTTCCACTTAGCCTCATCATACTTTTCTTACTATATAGCGAGGATAAGGACTATACAGGAAACTTAGCTCTAATACTTATTCTAGTACAAGTAATTCTGATGTTAGGCTCGATACTTTATGTAAACTTAAAACTAAAAGCAGCTTTCAACAGCGACGGAAGCCGCAAAGAAATTCAATAAAAAACAAAGGTCAAAGTTTTAACTTTGACCTTTTCTTATGGCGTTAGCTCTTAATTTCGTTTATAAATGGACTTATATCGTAGTCCGTGTTGTTTCTTTCCTTAAAAGCAAAGATATATAGATTCTCTCTCGCTCTAGTCATTCCAACGTAGAAGATTCTTCTTTCTTCTTCAAGTTCTGCATCACTCGCGTTATTTGAGCCAGGTATCTCCTCATCGACTATATCTATCAAAAATACCGTGTCAAACTCAAGCCCTTTAGCGCCGTGTATAGTTGAGAGCACCACATTAGAATCATTTTGGATATAGATTTTGCTTCTCAAAACATTGAGCCTTAACTTAAGCTCATCCATGCTCTTAGCATAGAGAGCGATTTGCTTCAAAAAGTAGAGCATAGTAAGCAGTTTATTGAAGGATTCACTGTTGTCGCGGCCCTTTGTCCTTAAGTAGCCTCTGTAATTCATATCATTTTCAATATAATCAATGACATTTGATGGCTTCATCTTTCTTATGGCTTTGAAGTCTTTCATTAATTCAAGAATATAATCTTTTTTGTAGCTTTGAATAGATTCAGACCTATATAAGGTCTTTAAAACATCGACATCTGTTAAAGTGCTTATCTCACTTATATCTTGCTTCGATAAATAGCCTTTAATCTTGTAGTAAATCTTTCTAAATAGGGCAGCGTCATTCATATTTTGCGAAAAATTATATATATCGAAGATGTCTTCTATAATCCAGTGATTAAAAAATCTGTCTTTCTTATCATAGGAAGTGAAGTTAATCATGTAGCGCTCTAAGTACTCAGCAAGCGGTATCTGAGAGATGTTGTTCCTATACAAGACGGCTACAGTGCCAGTGGCGTCCTTCAAGTATTTTGCTATGTAGCGGTACTCGTCAAGGTCCTTGTTAAAGAGCTTTACATTGACAGGTGCGCTTCCAGATTTGTGTGCACTTAAGTCTTTAGTGTATCTTAGTTTATTGTTCTTAATCAGTCTGTTAGATGCAGTGATTATGCTGGGCGTCGACCTATAATTTTCGCTAAGTCTATAGATATGGGCGCCTTTATAATGCTTCTCAAAATTAAGTATCCTCTCAGGGCATGCGCCTCTAAACCTATATATAGATTGGTCGTCATCAGCTACCACGAAGAAGTTATTATCCTTATTAATAAGCTTATCGAGTATCATAAACTGAATGGACGAAGTATCTTGACCCTCGTCAAGAAGGATGTACTCGTACTTATCCTTAAATTTTGAAATTATATGCCTATCCTTTTCAAGTAAGTCGTTTGCAATCACAAGCATATCGTCAAAGTCGATAAGCCTCTTTTTCTTTTTATAAGCTTCGAAGTCATCGACAACGACTTTGTATTCAAAAGGCCCGTCCGCATCGATATAGTCCTCGTTTGTGTTCTTGATGTAGCCAAGTATAGACTGTATCTGATCTAGCTCTTCTTCGCTTGGATAGGTTTTTAGCTTATCCATATATATATTTCTAAGTATGTTTCTCGATTTTGGTGCATTTTCAACGTCAAGCAAGGTGTATTTAATTTTTTTGTATCGCTCGTACTCTCTGATTATCTTGTAGGATAGGGCATGTATAGTCAAAACGCCGACTTCCTTCGCATAGTTTTCATCAAGCGCCTCAAGTATCCTTTTTTGCATATCAAGTTGCTGGGACTTGGCAAATGTTATAGCGAGTATCTTATATGGGCTTACGCCTTTATCTTCAATAAGATGCTTTATACGATTAACTATAACGGTCGTTTTACCAGAGCCGGGCACAGCAAGAACAAGAGCAGGACCCTTGTCATGCCTCGATGCTTCGAGCTGATTTGGATTTAGTTTCATTTCATCACCACAGATATTATATAACAAATTTAAAGAAAAATAAAGGTTTGCTAAGTAGTTCTACATGTGGTATAATATAGACGTAATTCAATTTATTTTACATATTATTCTAAGGGGGAGATATATTTTGTTAATGAATAACTTTCTAAAATCTAGAAAATCAGTTAGAGATTTTAAGCTTAAGGATCTAAGCGACGACACACTTATTAAAATCAAAGCAATTTGCAGTGAGGTATCTAAGGAAGACGGACAAAATTCTGTAAGCTTCAATATTGTTAAAGATGGTAAGATGGTTTATGAAGCGCTAGACGGCATCGCAGGCTACTCAGGCGTTATGATTAAGTCACCTCACTACATCGTTATCAACAGAAGCGATGATTCAGCAAAATCAATGATCTTACAAAGCTACTACACAGAAAGCTTAATTACAAAACTACATGCACTAGACATCGCAACTTGCTGGGTTGGTCTATTCAATGCGACTGAAGACACTAAGAGAAAAGTTTTTGATATGTACGCAAATAATCTTGACTTTATCTTGGCAATAGGCTACGAAAAACCATCGAACCCATTTGATCTTGATAAATATTCTGAAAGAAAAGCTGTTGAAGATATCGTTTTTGATGGCAGCTTTGCTAATAGCATGGACATAGAAATGCTTGAAAACCTTGGTTTAGACGATGTTTTTTACTACGCAAGATTTGCACCATCAACATCAAACCTTCAACCATGGAGATTTGTAATCAAAGGAAGCTACGTTTATTTATATATTGAAGATAACAATGGAAAGCCATCATATGTTGACGCAGGTATCATGATGTACTACTTAAGAAGTATGCTACTTATGAGAAATGACAAGAACATGTGGGAACTAGCTGAAGACGAAGAAATCGTTGACGGCTACAGATTGATAGCAAAGATTAGGCTATAGGAGGTCATATGAAATTATTTATTGATACAGCTAATGTTGACGAAATTAAGGAGATTGCTGAATGGGGCGTGGTTGACGGAGTTACTACAAACCCAAGCCTTATAGCAAAAGAAAAAAGAGATTTTAAGGAAGTTGTTACTGAAATCACTGGCATTGTAGATGGACCTATATCTGCAGAAGTTGTTTCACTTAAACATGATGAAATGGTAGAAGAAGCAAAGGAACTTGCTAAGATACACAAAAACATCATCATCAAAGTGCCAATGACAGAAGAAGGACTTATAGCTGTTAAAGAATTACACGCTATGGGCATAAAGACTAACGTAACACTTGTATTTACATCAACACAAGCACTTTTAGCTGCAAAAGCTGGAGCTAGCTACGTGAGCCCATTCTTAGGAAGACTTGATGATATATCAACAAACGGACTTAATTTAATCGAAGAAATTATGGACATATTTAACAACTATAGCTATGATACTGAAGTTATCGCCGCATCTATTAGACATCCAATGCATGTAGTTGAATGCGCTAGACTAGGCTGTGACATAGCTACAGTGCCATATAAGGTGTTTAAACAAATGCTACATCACCCATTAACAGATAGTGGTATAGAAAGATTTTTGAAAGATTGGGAAAGCGTTAAATAGGAGAGAATTATGGATAGAAATTTAGTAATGAATTTAGCCAGAGTTACAGAAGCGGCTGCACTAAAGTCTGCTCCTTGGCTTGGCAGAGGAGAAAAGAACGCCGCTGATGGCGCTGCAGTTGAAGCAATGAGAAGGATGTTCGATACTGTTGACATCGACGGTACTGTAGTTATAGGTGAGGGCGAGATCGACGAAGCACCTATGCTATATATAGGCGAAAAGATCGGTGATCGCAAGGACGGAGCACTTAAGGTTGACATCGCAGTTGACCCACTAGATGGAACGAACTCCATTGCCAATGGTATGCCAAACGCAATATCAGTAGTTGCTGTTGCACCAGCTGGATGCTTGTTACACGCTCCTGATATGTATATGAACAAAATTGCTGTTGGACCTAAGGCAAAAGGCGTTGTTGACATAGAAAAGTCTGTTACAGAAAACTTAAAAGCCGTAGCAAAGGCGCTTAACAAAGAAGTTAGTGAAACTACTGTAGTTATGCTAAACAGACCAAGACACGACGCTATAGTTAAAGAGCTTAGAGAAAATGGCGCTAGAATTAAATTTATAAACGACGGTGACGTTATCGCTGCTATACAAACTTGCTTTGAAGACACTAACGTTGATATGCTTCTTGGTAGCGGCGGTGCACCTGAAGGCGTTTTAGCTGCTGCAGCACTTAAGTGCATGGGCGGCGAAATGCAAGGTAAACTTTTACCAAAGGATGAGAAAGAAAAAGAAAGATGCATCAAGATGGGCATAAATCCAGACAAGATACTTCACCTTGATGACCTTGTTAAAGGAAACGAAATTGCTTTCTCAGCAACAGGCGTATCTCACGGCGAACTTCTTGATGGCGTTAAATTTATTAAGAAAAACGTTTGCGAGACAGAAACACTAGTACTAAGAGCTGAAACAGGCACAATTAGATTTATCAAAGCAACTCATATACTAGACAAAAAGCCGGAGTATGCTAAATGATTGTAGATAATCACTTAGATGATTATAAACTAGTAGAGCTACAAAATTTTGCAAAAAACTACGGGCTTAAAAACTTTACTAAGTATAAAAAGCTTGAGCTTATTGAATATATTCTTAAGAGCATCCGCGCGAATCATGATGAGGATGCTTTTAAGTCGTGTAAGAGCTTAGATGATTTTCTTCATATGGTCAATGGGGACAGTAGTAATTCCAAAAACGATATGCCAAAAGAAAGAAATAATCTTAGTGAGGCAAATGGCGGAGAAAAAACTACAAAGACTAGTTCGAGCTCTATAGATGGGCTTGAAACTGTTGAAGCAAGCGGCATCTTAGAGATACTTCCTGATGGCTTTGGCTTTTTGAGGAGAGAAAATTATTCCCAAAGCGACAATGATTATTATCTGTCACCAACATATATAAAGAAATTCCTTTTAAGACAAGGCGACGAAATCACAGGTAAGGTTAGAAAAAAAGACGAGACAAGCGAAGAAAACTCGAAAAACGCTATAGTCTACATCAACAAAGTTAATGGTGACAGCATAGACACATGCTTTAAGAGAGCTGACTTTGATGACTTAGTTCCTGAATATCCAGATGAGCTAATTAAGCTAGAGACTACAAAGGATGAACTATCGACAAGGTTCATTGATCTAATCTCGCCTATTGGCAAGGGTCAAAGAGGACTTATCGTTGCCCCACCAAAGGCGGGTAAAACGACTCTTATAAAAAAGATAGCCAACGCCATTAACATAAATCATCCAGAGATAGAACTTATAGTTTTATTAATTGATGAAAGACCGGAAGAAGTTACTGATCTTAGGAGATCGATTAAGGGTGATGTCATTTACTCGACTTTTGATGAAGACCTTGAAAATCACATAAAGGTATCGCAAATGACTCTTGAGAGGGCGAAGAGACTTGTTGAGCACAAGAAGGATGTAGTAATACTACTTGATAGCATCACAAGACTTGCAAGAGCATATAACATGATGATAACGCCAACTGGTAGGTCGCTATCGGGTGGCTTGGATCCAGGCGCGCTATTTGGGCCAAAGAAATTCTTTGGAGCGGCAAGAAACTTCAAGGACAAAGGCAGTTTAAGTATACTAGCAACTGCTCTTATCGATACTGGCTCGAGGATGGATCAAGTTATATACGAAGAGTTTAAAGGCACTGGCAACATGGAGCTCTACCTTGATAGGGATCTATCGAACATGAGGCTCTTCCCAGCTATTGACATATTAAACTCAGGTACGAGGAAGGATGAACTGCTTCTAGACGAAAAGACTTTGAACATACAAAGGAAGTTTAGAGCGATGATGACTAAGAACGGCAATGAATACGCCGTTGAATACCTTCGCAAGTTTATGATGAATACTAGATCTAATAAGGAGCTTATTGACAGTTTAGATAAAGCTCTCGTTAAGAACGATTAATTTGATAAAAGACTTGTAAATAGTCTTCTTATATGATATAATATATAAGGTAATATTTTTGCATTGAAGAGTGGCTCGCCACTCTTTATTTTATAAGAGGGGTGAGAGATATGAATTACAAAAGTTTAAAAGAAAAGCTTAGTCCTAAGCTAGCTAAGGCACTTGAGGACTTAAAGGCGGAGCTCGTTGATATTGGATTTACAAGACACAAGGGCGAGATGACGGTAAGTGTATACATATACAAGAAGGAAGGCCTTGACATAGACCTACTTCAAAAGGCGACAGAGAGATTAAATCCAATATTCGATTCAGTAGAAGAACTAAAGGACAAGTATTACTTAGAAATATCATCTCCGGGCATAGATAGACCCATCAAGACGGATGATGATTTCAGAAGAAACATGGACATGAAACTCGATGCAAAACTAAAGAACAATGAAAAGTATATGGGCATACTTAAAAATTATGACGATGAGTCATTCACACTTGATTGTGATGGCGAAACTATTGATATAAAGAGGGCCGATGTAAAGAAACTTACTCAGGCTATAGAATTTTAGGGGGTTATGATGAACAAAGAGTTTATAGAAGCTTTAGATGAGCTAGAAAAAAGCAAGGGTATATCAAAAGATGTAATTTTTGATGCTTTGGAGACTGCACTAGTATCAAGCTTTAGAAAGAATTTCCAAAGTGAACAAGATGTTTTCGTTGACATCAACAGAGAGACAGGCGATATAAAACTATATTCACAAAAGACTGTTGTTGATGAAGTAGAAGACGATGTTAATGAAATTTCATTAGAAGAAGCTAAGAAGATCAACTCAAAGTACCAAGTAGGCGATACTGTTAACTTTGAGGAAGCTCCAAAGGAATATGGCAGGATAGCTGCTCAAACAGCTAAGCAAGTTGTAATACAAAAGATTAAGGACGCTGAGAGAGAAAAAATTCACGATGAATTTATAGTAAGACAAGGCGAAATAATCACAGGTCAAATACAAAGAATCTCAAATAAGAACATCTTTATAGACATGGGCAAGGTAGAAGGCATAATTCCACCAAACGAACAAATACCAAATGAAGTCTACAAGATGGGCGACAGACTTAAATTAGTTATCTCTGAGATAAGAAAGACTAATAAGGGACCACAAATAGTATTATCAAGATCAAAAGCACTTTTAGTAAGAAGACTTTTTGAGCTTGAAGTACCTGAAATAACAGAAGGACTTATCGATATCTACTCTATAGCTAGAGAAGCTGGATCAAGATCAAAGATTGCTGTTTACGCAAAAGATGATAGTATAGACCCATTAGGAGCTTGCGTTGGACAAAAGGGTCAAAGAGTTAACTCCATCGTTGAAGAGCTTAACGGAGAAAAGATAGATATAATTATCTACAATGAAAATCCAGAGATATTCATCAAGAATGCTCTATCACCAGCTGATGTAGTTAGCTGCGAAATTAACGAGGAAGAGAAATCTGCCATTGCCGTAGTACCAAACTCACAAATCAGCTTGGCCATCGGTAAGCAAGGCCAAAACGTAAGACTTGCAGCTAAGCTTACTACTTGGAAGATAGATATTCATCCAGAAGATCCTGACACATTCACAGGACCAACAAGCGAGCCATACTACGATGCGGACAATCAAGAGATATTAAATGATTCATTAATTGATTTATTCAGAAATGACGAAGAATAAAACTTTTGATAGAAAATGTGTTGCATGCAGAAATTTTCACAATAAATACGAGATGATTAGGCTAGCTAAGACTATGGACGGCGTATTTATCGACAAGGAGCAAAAGATACAAGGCAGAGGAAGCTATGTGTGCAATAATGAAGAATGTATAAATAAAGCGATTGAAAAGAATTTACTCAAAAAATCTTTAAAATGCAATATAGATAATGAAACCTTAGAGGAGCTAAGAAATGTAAAGAAGGAGTGATTATATGAAGACAAGAGTTTACGAATTAGCAAAAGAATTGAATATGGAAACAAAAGAATTACTAGATAAACTCCAAGAACTAAATCTACCGCCAATGACTCACTTAAGTGGTGTAGATGAAGAAACAGCTAATATGGTAAGAGATCTTTTCCTAGAAGAAGATAAAGTAGAGGTTAAAGAAAGACCAAAGAAAAAGATCCGTAAAGCAAAAGAAGATACAGAAAGTATAGATAAAAATGCTAATAAAGCTAAGAAAAACGCAAAACCTGAAGCGAAAAAAGCTAATGTAAAAGAAGATAGAAGAGAAGAAGTTAAGAAGGAAAGCGCTGAAAACAATAATCAAGCAAGAAACAAGAAGAATAAAAACAATAAGAATAACAATAATAACAACAACAATAATAATAATAATTATAATAATCAAGCAAATAATAAAAAAGGCAAGAAAAACAGACAAAACAATAAAAAGAATGACAATAAGGCTCAAGAAGTAAAAGAAGAAAAGCAAGAAGCAAAAAAAGCTAAAGACGAAGTAGTTTATATCCAAGATCCAATCATAGTTAAGGATCTTGCGGAAAAGCTAGGCGTTGGCGTAAACGAGCTAATTACAAAGCTTATCATGCTAGGACTAATGCTTAACCAAAACCAAAGCGTTGACTTTGATACAGCTTCTTTAATGGCTGATGAATTTGGTGTAAAAGTAGAATTAGAAGTGCCACAAAGTGAAGAAGAAGCACTTGAACTTGACTTCGAAGACAGTGAAGACACTCTAGTTACAAGACCACCAGTAGTTACAGTTATGGGTCACGTTGACCACGGTAAGACATCACTTCTTGATGCTATCAGAGAAACAAAGGTACAAGCAGGTGAAGCGGGTGGTATCACTCAAAGAATTGGTGCCTACAGCATCAACGTTAAAGGCAAAAAAGTAGTTTTCCTAGACACACCAGGTCACGAAGCTTTCACACAAATGAGAGCCAGAGGAGCTCAAATCACTGATATATCTGTAATAGTTGTCGCAGCAGATGACGGCATCATGCCACAAACAAAGGAAGCCATCTCACATAGTAAGGCGGCTGGCGTACCCATCATCGTAGCGATAAACAAGATAGACAGACCAGAAGCAAATATTGAAAGAATATACCAAGAGCTAGCAGATAACGATTTACTTCCAGAAAAGTGGGGCGGCTCAACTATAACCGTAGAAGTATCTGCTAAGAAAAGAATTAATATAGATGAATTACTTGAGATGATTACACTAGTTGCTGAGATGGAAGACATCAAGGCAAACCCTAATAGAAGAGCCATGGGTACTGTAATTGAAGCTCAACTAGACAAGGGCCAAGGACCTACAGCGACTGTTTTAGTACAAAAAGGAACTCTTAAGAAGGGCGACTACGTTGTATCAGGAACTGCTTGCGGCAAGATTAGGCTTATGGTTGATGACAATGGTAAGGGCATCATGAAGGCGGCTCCTAGTACACCAGTTAAGATTATGGGCTTAAGCGAAGTGCCTGAAGCTGGTGAATTCTTCTACGCAGTTGAATCTGAAAAGAAGGCTAGAGCCATAGCTGATATGAGAAAAGAAAAACAAAGAGAAGAAATGATTACAGCAACTCAAAAAGTTTCTTTGGATAATCTATTTGACAGAATCAAAGAAGGTGAGTTAAAGGATCTAAACATCATAATCAAGGCTGATAACAAGGGTTCAATCGAAGCCATCAGTTCATCACTTACTAAGCTTTCAAACGATGAAGTAAAGGTAAGCGTTATACACAGCGGCGTAGGCGGAATAAGTGAATCAGACGTTATGCTTGCTAGCGCATCAAACGCCATCATCATAGGCTTTAACGTAAGACCAAATAACGGAGCAATGGACCTTGCAAACGCTGAAAGCATTGAAGTTAAGACATATAGAGTTATTTATGACATTATTGACGATATAAAGAACGCTGTTAAGGGTATGTTAAAACCTAAGACTAAGGAAACTGTTTTAGGTAGAGCGACTGTACGTGCTACATTTAGACTACCTTCTGGACAAACTATAGCAGGTATCTATGTTGATAACGGTAAGATTACTAGAAACTCAAGCATAAGACTTCTTAGAGACGACGTGGTTATTCATGACGGAGGCATCTCTTCATTAAAGAGATTTAAAGATGATGCTAAAGAAGTTGCTACTGGTTATGAAGCTGGTTTAGGCCTTGATAATTACAACGATGTCAAGGAAGGCGACGAAATGGAAGCCTACATCATTGAAGAAATAAAAGCATAATTAGGTGATACTATGGACAAGAAAAGATTATATAGATTGCAAGCTGAGATACAAAGAATTGTATCAGAGTTATTAATTGAAGGACTTAAGGATCCTAGGATTGATCCAATGACTAGCGTATCTAAAGTTGAGCTAAGTAACGATACATCGGTTGCTACTATATATTTTTCAATATATGGTAGTCAAAAGACTAAAGAAGACACTCTTGATGCTTTAGAAAATGCTAAAGGCTATATAAGATCTCGTCTTGCAAAGGTTTTAGAGATAAGACAAGTGCCTGAATTAAGATTTAAAATTGATGAGAGCGTTGAATATAGTATTGAAATACAAAAGATTTTAAATAAATTAAATTCAGAGAGCAAAGAAAATGTAAACGAAGAGTTGGATGCAGATGAAGAATAATCACAGCATAAAAGATATTGGCCTAGCTGTAGAAGAAGCTAATAGCATAAATATAATCTCTCATAAGTCTCCAGACGGGGACAACATGGGATCAACGCTTGGCCTTTATCTATCACTAATAGAAAAGTATAAGAATAAGACTAAGACTATAAATATAATAAAGCCAGATGACATTCCTAGCAAATACATCTTTATTGAGGAGAAAAAGTATTACAAAGAATGCATGAGTGAGTGCGATTTGCTCATGGTCATTGACTGCGCGGACGAGAGAAGGCTTCTTAATGAAGATAATTTAAAACTTGCTAAGAAGGTCATTAACATAGACCACCACAAGAGCAATAAGTATTTTGGTGATATAAACTACGTTTTAGAAGAGTATTCATCCAGCGCAGAGATAGTATACGACATCATAAAAGAGCTTGAGCTTCCTATGAACAAGGAAGTGGCCACTATGCTCTACATTGGCATAGATACTGACACTGGCAGGTTTATGTACTCATCGACAAGTGACGATACTATGCAAAAAGTTTCTAAGCTTATGAGCTACGGCATCGATATAAACGAAATCAATATCAAGCTTTATAGAAGCATGAATAAAAATATTTTTGAGCTATATAAGCTTGCAATAAACAAGATTAATTTCTACAAGGATTTTGCCTATCTTGTCTTAGATAATGATGATTTTAACAAGACAAAGACTAGTAGGGACGATACAGATGATATACTTGCGTTTTTACAAGGACTTGAAGATTATGACATGATAGCCATAATCAAAGAAGTAAAGGACATTTACAAAGTTTCTTTAAGAAGCAAGTATAAATACGATGTAGGCAGCATTGGTGAGGACTTTGATGGCGGTGGACATAAGTACGCTGCGGGTTTAACGTACAAGGGAGAGCTTGACGAGCTAATTAAAAAGCTGAAAGGATATGTAGACGATGCAAATTAGTGGCGTAGTCAACGTGTTTAAGGAGAAGGGAAAGTCCAGTAGATACTACACAAACAAGGTGAAGCAGCTTAGCAAGATGAAGACTGGACACGTAGGAACCTTAGACCCCATGGCCTTTGGCGTCTTGCCTATAGCGCTTGGAGAGGCAACTAAGTTTATAGATTACTTAGGCTTTGATATAAAGGCCTATATATATAGAATAATTTTTGGTAAAACTACAGAGACCTTAGACGCCGAGTCAGAGATTAGCGATGAAGAGGCATGGAACTTTGAAAAGAATGATTTACTAAGAGTATTAGAAGAGATGAAAGGTGCATACGAGCAAGTTCCACCAAAGTACTCAGCAAAGAAGATTGATGGCGTTCCTATGTATAAGCTAGCGAGAGAAAATATTGACGTAGACACAGCTTCAAGAGCAAAAACTGTTCAAATTTATAAGAACAGACTATTGAAGTTCAATAAGGAAAAGTCATACGCCATAGTCATGAGTGAGGTTTCTACCGGAACTTATATAAGGACTCTTGCCTTTGATATAGCGCAAAGACTAGGGACTATATCGTATATCGATTACCTTATGAGGTACTACAGCGGCCCATTAAATATTGACGAGGCCATTTGCATAGACGATATGGATGAAGATGATCTTATTCCAGTCGATACGCTTATAGATTTGCCGGTCATAAAGCTTCACGAAAAGAGGTTTAAGGCGGTTCAAAACGGCATGAACTCATACGTAAGCGATGACTTCAATGAAGAGCAATACAAGGTTTACTGTGCTGATAAATTCTGCGGCATTGGCTATGTGAAAAAAGATGAGAATGGCAGAAAGAATATTTATATGAAAAAGGTTTATAAATATGAGGATAATTAATTTAAAAGATGAGTTTAGAAGTGAAGAATGCTATATAGCGCTTGGCTACTTCGATGGCATGCACTTAGGTCATTTAAAAATAATTAAGAGCTGCATAAGCGATGCAAGACGCGATAAAGTAGAGTCAGCTGTTTTATTGCTTGACTTTAAAGGAGCTAAGAGCATCACGCCAATTGATGACAAGATTAAGATACTTGAAGAGCTTGGTATAGATACTGTTTATGTTATTGATTTTACGGATGAGCTTAAAAGAACTGATCCAAAAGCCTTTGTTAAGGAGATATTACTAGATAGATTAAACACGATAAGGACTTACTCGGGAGAGGATTATACTTTCGGTATAGATAGACTTGGGGACACTGCACTTCTTAAAGAGATGATGAAAGAGGCAGGCGGTGAAGCAGTAGTATTAAATTTTGAACTTGATGAAGAGATGCAAAAGATTTCATCGAGCAATATAAAAAAATTAATACTGTCAGGCGAAGTGATGAGTGCAAACAAAGACTTATCGAGGCACTACTCAATCAAGTCAAAGGTTATTCACGGCAAAAGATTTGGCTCATCGGTCGGCATACCAACTGCAAACCTCAATATTAATACAGGCTACATCATTCCATATCAAGGCGTATATGTAACAAAGATTAAGATTAAGGACCGTATTTATAAATCAGTTACTAGTGTAGGCAAAAACCTAAGCTTTAACGAAGACTTTGTTAGTGTTGAGACTAACATATTTGACTTCGATGATGATATATATGATGACACAGTTAGATTATATTTCATCTATAGGATTAGAGATATGTTAAACTTTGCTGACAAGGATGATTTACTTAAACAGATTAGAAGCGATATTGATTTTGCGAAAAATTTTGAAGATTATTTATAATTATGAGTATAAAATGCTTTACAAATGCTAAAGTTCATGATATACTAATATAGGTACCTTATGCTACGTATATCGTTCCCGTCGATACACTTGGCTGAGGCAAATATTATTAAGGGGGAAACATTAAATGTTAACAAAAGAAGAAAAATCAAAAATCATTGACGATTTTAAAATGCATGAAGGAGACACTGGTTCTACAGAAGTACAAATAGCTATACTTACTAAGAGAATTAATGATCTTACAGAACACTTAAAGACACACAAGAAAGACCATCACTCAAGAAGAGGTTTATTTAAAATGATCGGTAAGAGAAAAGGTCTTCTAAAATATTTGTATGACACTGATATTGACAAATATCGTGAATTGATAGAAAGATTAAATATCAGAGGATAAAGAGGGCGGGGCTATCCCGCTCTTTTGTTAGATTAAAGGAGATGTGAGATGCAAGAAAATTTTAAAACTACCTTAGCAGGTAGACCTTTAGAAATTGAAACAGGAAAGATGTGCGAGCAAGCTGGTGGTTCTTGCTTAGTTAAGTATGGAGATACTTACGTTTTAGTTAATGCGACAAGCACAAAAGCACCTAGAGAAGGGGTAGACTTCTTCCCACTAAGTGTAGACTACGAAGAAAAGTTTTATTCTGTTGGTAAGATACCAGGAGGATATATAAAGAGAGAGGGAAGACCTTCAGAGAAAGCAGTTTTAACTTCAAGGCTGATTGATAGACCAATTAGACCTTTATTTCCTGAGGGCTTTTTTAATGATGTACAAGTTATAGCTACTGTATTATCAGTAGACCCAGATAATAGCCCAGAAATCGCTGCGATGATTGGTTCATCAGTAGCTCTATGTATTTCTGACATACCATTTAACGGACCAACTGCAGCAGTTTACGTTGGACTTATAGATGGAGAATATGTAATCAACCCAACACAAGAAGAGATGGATAAGTCAGATATAAACCTATGTATATCAGGAACAAAGGACGCCATCATGATGGTTGAATCAGGATCAAATGAAGTTTCTGAAGAAGAAATGATTAAGGCTATACTAAAAGGACATGAAGCTATCAAAGAAGTATGCGAATTTGAAGAAGAAATCATTAAAAAGATAGGCAAAGAAAAATATTCGTTCGAAAAATTTGAAGCTAAAGAAGAAATATTTAAAGAAATAGATGAAGAATTCAGAGAAGACATCAAAAACTCAATATTCGAAGCTGATAAGGTTCAAAGAATTGAAAACAGTGAATCTCTTAAGGATACTATAGTAAATAAATATCTTGAAAAGTATCCAGATGATCAAAAGAGCATACTAAAGACTATTGACGATATTACAAGTGAAGAGTTCAGAAAAGGTATACTTGAAAGAAACTTAAGACCAGATGGAAGAAATACTGAACAAATCAGACCACTTTCTGCTGAAGTTGGCTTATTGCCAAGAGCTCACGGCTCAGGACTATTTAAGAGAGGTCAAACTCAAGTATTAACTATAGCTACACTTGGCTCATTCGGCGACAGCCAATCACAAGACGGCCTAGTTGAAGAAGGCGAAAAACACTATATGCATCAATACAATTTCCCACCATATTCAGTAGGAGACGTTAGACCGCTTAGAAGCCCTGGTAGAAGAGAAATTGGTCACGGAGCACTTGCTGAAAGAGCTCTAGTTCCAGTTATACCTTCACTTGAAGAGTTCCCATACACAATTAGACTTGTATCAGAAGTACTAAGCTCAAACGGCTCTTCATCACAAGCAAGTATCTGCGGTTCAACACTAGCTCTTATGGATGCGGGTGTACCTATTAAAAAACCAGTAGCAGGTATTGCTATGGGACTTATTAAGTCAGATGAAACTACTAAGATATTAACAGATATTCAAGGCCTTGAAGACCACCTTGGAGACATGGACTTTAAAGTAGCTGGTACTAAGGACGGTATCACAGCTATGCAAATGGATATCAAGGTTCAAGGTATAGACGAAGAGATAATGAAAGTTGCTCTAGAACAAGCAAAGGCAGCAAGATTCCAAATACTTGATGTAATCAGATCAGCTATCGATGCACCAAGAGCAGAATTATCAGAATACGCTCCAAAGATTGCAACTATCAAGATTGACCCAGACAAGATTAGAGACGTTATCGGCTCAGGCGGAAAGGTAATTAACAAGATTATCGAAGAAACAGGCGCTAAGATTGATATCACTGATGACGGTGACGTATACATCTCAGCTGATACTATGGATGGCGTTAACGGCGCTAAGAAGATGATTGAAGACATCGTTAAAGAAGTAGAAGTTGGCGAAGTTTACTTTGGTAAGGTTAATAGAATAACTAATTTCGGTGCCTTTGTTGAAGTATTAAACGGCAAAGAAGGCTTACTACACATCTCACAAATCTCTAAGGAAAGAGTAAATAAAGTTGAAGATGTATTAAAGCTAGGCGACGAAATCATGGTTAAGGTTACATCTATTGACGAACAAGGTAGAATCAATCTTTCAAGAAAAGCCTTAGTAGAAAATTCTGATGAAGAATCTAAATAATTAGGATAAAAAGATGGCAACTATTAAAATAATAAATATGAGCAAAAACGATATACCAAAATACCAAACTGAAAACTCTGCTGGCGTTGATATAAGAGCTTCACTTGATGAGAATCTTGTATTAAAGGCAGGCGAGTTCAAACTAGTAAGTACAGGTATCTATCTAGAGATACCTTCCTCTTACGAAGTTCAAATCAGAGCAAGATCGGGCCTTAGCATTAAGCACGGCATTGGTCTTGTCAATGGTATTGGCACTATAGACAGTGATTACAGAGGCGAAATAAAGGTGCCTCTAATAAACTTTTCTAAAGAAGATTTTACTATTGAGAATGGTATGAGAATCGCTCAAATGGTTTTATCTAAGTACGAAAAGATAGATTTTGAAGAAGTAGATGAGCTTTCAGACTCTGAAAGACAAGATGGCGGCTTTGGCTCGACAGGAGTAAAATAATGACATTACTTAAAGCAATAATACTCGCTATCGTACAAGGCATAACAGAGTTTTTACCAATAAGCTCATCAGGCCACTTGGCCATACTACAAATATTATTCAATATAAAAGAAGGTAATGTGTTTTTCTCGCAAGTTTTACACTTCGGAACATTGCTTTCTATTTTGCTTGTTTATCATAAACAAGTTATAAACATGATTGTGGAGTTTTTCAAAATGCTTGGCTCTTTAATAAAAAGAGAAAAGATCAAGCTAAACCACTATCAAAAACTAGCTCTATACATTATATTAGCGACTATACCTACAGTTATCATCGCTTTGTTTATAGAGAAGTATTTGGATCAATTATATATGTCTTCATTAATCATAGGACTATGCTTTATAATAACAGCCTTTATGATATACTTCATCGACATCAATATTCATGGTAAAAATACTATGAGGATAACTGATGCTGGCATGCCTAAAGTGCTTGCTATAGGAGCAATTCAAGGTGTTGCAGCACTACCAGGTATATCAAGATCAGGCTCAACTATATTTATATCTCATATATTGGGAATAAATAAGAAGGATGCGGTAGATTTTTCTTTTCTACTAGCTATACCAGCCATGCTTGGCGGCTTTATACTAGGTTTAAAAGACATATTTAAAGAAGGATCACAAGTAAGCTTCGACATCAATGCAATTGTTGGACTTATTGTGAGCTTCATAACTGGAGTTTTAGCAATCAGATTAATAAAAGTGCTTATTAAGAAGAAAAAATTCCATGTATTTTCATATTACTTAGTTGTACTAGGTATTATTTGTATAGTATTAAATTTTATATAAAAGATATATAAGCGAAGGGATTGTATGAGAACTACAAATAAAAGAACAAACAAAAGAACTAAGAGTAAAACAAATAAAAAGGTAGATAAGAACGAATCTTTATTGATATCTGGTCTTATAATACTTTTTGCGTCCATATTTTTGCTAATTTTTGCAAATAGTGATGCAACAGGTGTTTTTGGCAGATGGATAAAGAGCAGTCTTGTCTACCTTTTTTCAATTGGATACAATATATTTTTATTCTACTTATTGGCTATATCTTTGGTATTATTAATTCCAAAGTCAAGGAAATATGCTAGCAAATTGATTATATCATTAAGCATAGTCTTCCTAAGCCTTTTAGTTATATTCGACTCATCGACAGTAGTCATGAGCTCATTCTCTTCGCACGTATCTCAAGCGACAGAGCTAGCAAGTGAATTAAACTCAGGCGGCCTTATAGGCGGAGTAGTTGGTTACTTGTTCTACAGGCTTTTTGGCGGTGTTGGAACAGTTATCGTTCTAGTTATTATCAACATAATTAACATATATAGCTTAACTAGCATTAACAGAGCTGATATAGTTAAAACAACTGACAATACTATGAATAAGCTTCAAGATGGCGTTGAAAATAGCATAGAAAAAATAAAAGTAAAGAGAGAAGAGAAGAAGAATAGAAAGATAATGTCTTCTGATGACATATTTAATGACGAAGATGATGTAAAAGCTATAGACAGTGTTAATAATAATACATCAAATCATAACGATATTAAGATTGAAGGCCTTGATGATGATCTTTTCGATATAAATATTAATGACTCATCAAGAGCTAATAGCCTTGACACAATTGATAAGCCTAGTGAAGATAAAAAAGCAAATGAGGATAAAAAGCTTGAGAGGAAAGCTAAGCCTAGTAAAAAAGAAAGTGAAAAGACAGAAGATACTGGTGAAGAAATTGATATAGAAAAAGAAATTCATAATGAAGACATAATTCATTACGAATTCCCATCATTAAATCTTCTAAAAGAAGTAGAAGTGACTAACACAAACTCAAAGGGCAGAGAGATTAAGGACAATATCAAAATTATTCAAGATACACTTAATAACTTTGGCGTCGACGCCAAGGTAATTGGCGTTAACAGCGGTCCAACTATTACCTCATACGAGATAAGTCTTGCTGCTGGAGTAAAGGTAAGTAAGATATTAAGTCTATCAGATAACCTAGCTCTAGCACTAGCAACGACTGATATAAGGATACTTGCGCCTATACCAGGCAAGAGCGCAGTCGGCATAGAAGTGCCTAATAAACATAAGGATACACTTCTACTAAAAGAGATTTTGGATAGCGATGAATTTAGAAATCTTAAGTCAAAATTGCCGCTTGCTCTAGGAAAAGATGTTACAGGCAATACCATCATCAGCTCCATTGCCAATATGCCTCACTTACTTATTGCAGGTGCAACAGGTTCAGGTAAGAGTGTTTGTATCAATACCATAATCATGAGTATACTTTATAAGGCAAGACCTGACGAAGTTAAATTAATCATGATTGACCCGAAAGTTGTTGAATTAAACGTTTATAACAATATACCTCATCTATTGATACCAGTAGTGACAAACGCTAAAAAAGCGCAATTCTCACTAAATTGGGCAGTTCAAGAGATGGAGAGAAGATACCAACTATTCGCAAAGAACAATGTTAAGGACATGCAAAGCTATAATGAGCTTGATACTATCACTGAAAAGATGCCTCAAATCGTTATAATTATAGACGAGCTTGCTGACTTAATGATGGTTGCTGCAACAGAGGTCGAAGACGCTATCTGTAGACTTGCTCAAATGGCGAGAGCGGCCGGCATGCACTTAATTGTAGCGACACAAAGACCATCGGTCGATGTTATTACAGGAACGATAAAGGCAAATATACCTTCGAGAATTTCCTTCCAAGTTTCCTCGCAAATAGACTCAAGAACTATACTTGACATGAGCGGCGCGGAAAAACTACTAGGCAAGGGCGATATGCTTTACTATCCATCGAATCTATCAAAGCCAATCAGAGTTCAGGGCGCCTTTGTCAGCGATAAAGAGGTTAAGAGTGTTTGCGACTTCATCAGAAATCAAGGTGAAGCAAACTACAATCAAGAGGCGGTTGAATCCATCACAACAAATAACACTAGTCAAACAATGCAAGACGATAAGGACGAGTTATATAATGATGCGGTTAAGTTAGTTGTAGCTGATGGACAAGCGTCGATATCATACTTACAAAGAAAGCTTAAGATAGGCTACTCACGTGCCGCAAGAATTGTCGATCAAATGGAAGAGATGGGCGTTGTGAGCGGCTACGATGGATCAAAGCCAAGAAAAGTACTGATTGAAGAAGAAGACTTAGAAAATTTATACGGTGAAAGCGGTGACGGACTTGAATAAAGTATTTATACTTACTATGGGCTGCTCAAAAAACGATGTAGACTCAGAGACTATGGCATATAAATTAAAGAACAGTGACTATAGTATAATAAATAATCCAAATGAAGCTGATTATATAATCATAAACACTTGTTCTTTTATAAATGCAGCTAAGGAAGAGTCGATAGAGGCTATCTTTGATATGATTAATCAAAAAAAGGAAGGCGCTAAGATTATAGTTAGCGGCTGCCTTGCTCAAAGGTACTCAAAAGAGCTAAAAGATGAAATTCCTGAGATAGACATCATAGTTGGTACAGGTAATTTTCAAAATATTTCTGAAATAATTAAAGAATACGAAGAGAATAATAAAGACGATGTTTATATAGACAACATCAATGCTGATATTGAATATATAGAGAAAGATGCTGCGGACATCACTGAATATGTTAAAATTGCTGAGGGCTGTAACAATAACTGCTCTTACTGCATCATACCAAAGCTTAGAGGCAGACTTAGATCGAGGTCCATTGATGACATAGTTAATGAGATTAATCATCTATATAAGCTTGGCACGAGAGAAGTCATTCTTATCGCACAAAATACAACAGATTATGGCATGGATATATACTCAAGGCCATCACTGGCTATGCTTTTAAAAGCAATACTTGAAAGGACCAAGATGCCTTGGATCAGAATTATGTATTTATATCCTGATAATATCACAGATGAATTAATCGACACATTTAACTCATCAGATAGAATACTTAAGTACATGGACATACCTCTACAACACGCATCAGACCACGTTCTTAAGATGATGAATAGACACATCAATAAAGACGAAATACATGAGTTAATCACAAAATTGAGGACTAATATAGACGATTTAGTTTTAAGAACTACATTCATAGTCGGTTTCCCTGGCGAAAGAGAAGAAGATTTCGAAGAGCTTCTTGATTTTATTAAGAAAGAAAAATTCGATAAGCTTGGCGTCTTTGAATATAGTGATGAAGAAGGCACAAGAAGCTACTCTTTTAGCGAGAAGCTTGATGAAAAGACTAAGAGAAGTAGAAGAGATGAGATTATGGACGCGCAAATGGATATATCGAGAGAAAGTCTTGAGAAGAGAGTCGGAACAGTTATGAAGTGCTTAGTTGAAGACGGCGATGCTGGTGAATACACTCTAAGAAGCTTTATGGACGCTCCTGATGTCGACGGAGTAATTTACTTAAGTAGCGATGAGGAGCTAAGACCCGGTAGCTTTGTAGATGTCAAGATTACAGAAGCACTTGATTATGACTTAAGAGGTGAAATTTATGAACCTAGCAAATAAAATTACAATGTTTAGGATATTCTTATTACCATTTTTTGTAATAAGCTGTTACTATGATCAAAGCGGTATATCAAGTCTAGCAATATTCCTTTTGGGATCTTTTAGTGACTTTTTAGATGGCTACGTTGCTAGAAAGTACGATATGATTACTGATTTTGGTAAGTTTATAGACCCAATAGCTGATAAGATCCTTGTACTAAGCGCCTTCATTTTGTTTATAGAAAGGGGCTTCGTTGAGCCATGGGTAGTCATAGTAGTTTTGTTTAGAGAATTACTTATCTCGGGCTTTAGGATGCTTGCTGCGAAGAAAAATATATCCATAGCAGCTGACATCTTCGGCAAGCTTAAGACGACAACACAGTTCTTCTCAGTAATATTTTTCTTCTTAACAATTATTTTAATAAATAGAAATATGTATATAATAGGAAAGGTGTTATTATACATTTCCGTAGCACTAACAGTTTTATCGATGATAAACTATCTATATAAAAACAGGGAAGTATTCAATGGAACAATGCAATAAGATTATTGAAATATTAAAAGAAAATAATTTAAGCATATCAGGCGCTGAATCAATAACAGGAGGCCTTGTATCGAGCAAGCTAGTTAAGGTAGCTGGCGCATCTGATGTCTTTCGCGGAACATTAGTTTCATATCAGTCATCGGTTAAGATAAATACACTGAAGGTAGATAGCGAATTGATTGATAAATACACTCCAGTATCTATCGCAGTACTATCTGCCATGCTAGATGGAGCTAAGAGACTCTTTGATACGGATATAGTCTACGCTATAACAGGAAGCGCTGGACCCACATCATATGACGGGATACCAGTTGGACTCGTTTACTATGGACTAAGCTATAAAAATCATCAATATTTACATAAAAAGATTTATAGCGGCTCAAGATGTGATATAATAGAAGAAGCGAAGAATGATTTAATCGATTTAATATTAGAAATAATAAGTAAATAATAGAGGTGAAAAAATGGACATGAACGAAAAAGAAAAAGCTCTTAATGAAGCTTTGAAAAAGATTGAGAAAGATTTTGGTAAGGGCTCAATAATGAGACTTGGCGACCACGCTAAGCTAAATATTGAAAGCATTCCAACTGGCTGTTTGTCACTTGACATGGCTTTAGGCATTGGCGGTATACCAAAGGGTAGAATCATCGAGATCTACGGACCAGAATCAAGTGGTAAGACTACTTTAACACTACATGTAATAGCAGAATGTCAAAAGAAAGGCGGTACAGCTGCTTTCATAGACGCAGAACATGCTTTGGATCCTCAATATGCAAGAAACCTAGGGGTTGACATCGATAAGCTCATAGTGTCTCAACCAGACAATGGTGAACAAGGCCTTGACATTGCTGAAGCACTTGTTAGGAGCGGCGCTGTTGATTTAGTTGTTGTTGACTCAGTTGCAGCTCTTGTACCTAAGACTGAAATCGAAGGAGCTATGGGTGATGCGACTATAGGTCTACAAGCAAGACTTATGTCACAAGCGATGAGAAAGCTTTCTGGTGTTATATCAAAAACAAATTCAACAGTAATATTTATTAACCAATTAAGAGAAAAGATTGGTATCATGTTCGGTAGCCCTGAAACAACTACTGGTGGTAAGGCATTGAAGTTCTATTCATCAGTTAGACTTGATATAAGAAAGTTTGATGTAATCAAGCAAAAAGAAGAGACAGCTGTTGGTAAGAAAGAAGACGTTATCGTTGGTAACAGAGTTCGTGTAAAAGTTGTTAAGAACAAAGTAGCTCCTCCATTTAAGGTAGTTGAATTTGATATCATGTATGGAACAGGTATCTCCAGGGAAGGAGACATCTTGGACGTTGCAGTTGATAGAGGCATAGTTGATAAAGCTGGTGCGTGGTTCTCATACAACGGTGAAAAGCTTGGCCAAGGAAGAGAAAATGTTAAACAATTATTCAAAGAAAAACCTGAGCTTATGGAAGAGATAGAATTAAAGGTAAGACAAGCTTACAAGAAAGAAGACGAAGAAGCTGCAGAAGAAGCAGAACAAAACACAGAAGAATAAAGTTGATATAATGAAATTTGTATTTATAACAGATACACATATAAAAGAAAAAAATCCTATAAATAGACTTGATAATTATTTTGAAACGGTAATTAATAAGATTGACGAGGCTGCTCACTTTGCAGTTGAAAACAATGTTAATTTTATAGTTCACGGTGGAGATCTTTTTGATACTCCAACCGTTTCAACTATTTGTCTTGTCAAATTTAATAGGATTCTTTTTTATTTAAAAGAGCATAATATAAAGTTTTACATCGTTAGTGGCAACCACGACATCTATGGCCGCAATCCTGATACGCTTCCTAGAACACATTTAGGCCTACTCGAGTCTTTTGGAGCGGTTAAGATGCTTGATAGAGAAAGTACCATTGAAGAGAACTTTGCTAATGGTAATAGCGTTAAAATCATAGGCACACCATATATATACAAGATGGACGCTGAAGATAAAGAAGCCTATTTACTAAGTGAATACGACAAGAAAGATGGAGAATTCCTAATCAATGTTGTTCATGGTATGCTATTAGAAAAGCCATTTATAAAAGAGATAGAACACACGGTAGTTACTGATATAATTAACACTAAGGCCGATCTTACTCTTTCAGGTCACTATCACACAGGCTTTGGAGTGATTAGTCTCAATGGCAGGACGTTTTTAAATCCAGGCTCACTTACAAGGTGCTCAAACACTACTGAAGAGTACAAGAGGATGCCTCAGTATGCCTTAATCGAGATCAATGATGACTTAAAGCCAAAGATTGAGCTCATCGATGTGAAGTGCGCAAAACCTGGATATGAAGTTTTAGACAGGGAATACATTGAAAAGCACAAGAATGATAAATTAGAAGTTCTTAATTTTGAGAACACCATAAAAAAAGCGGCTGACTTTGATAAGTATGATTACTATAGCGTTTTCGAAGAGATAATCAAGGCTGAAGGCGTTGAAAAAGAAGTCATAGATGAGGCGAAAAAGCGTTTAGAGAAAGCGGAGGAAGATATTCATGGTCAAGATTAATAAGATAGATCTAATAAATTTTCAGTCGCATAAATTCACTTCGCTTAACTTTGATGATGGATTAAACGTCATTGTAGGACCATCTGACAATGGTAAGACAGCTATACTAAGAGCGATACGCTGGGTACTTTTTAATGAACCGCAAGGCATGGGTATGCTTAGAAATAACGAAGACTTTGTATCAGTAAGACTTTATTTCAACAATGACTACTCAGTTGAGAGAAAGCGCTCGAAAAAAGAAAATCTATACATTATTTACAATGAAAAGACTGGCGAAGTTCAAGAGTTTAACAGCTTAAGGACAGGACTTCCGCCTGAAGTATCAAACGTGATGAAGATAAAAAAGATCACGCTTGATAAGTCTAATGACATAAACTTCAATATACAGTTCCAGCACGATGGACCCTTTATGTTTAGCTTCACGGCGACACAAAAGTCGGCTCTTATCGGCAAGATGTATAATCTAGATGTCGTTGACAAAGCTATTGACGATACGAATAAGGATATAAAATCGCAAAAGTCTGACATCAAGAGGATAAATGAAGAGATTAAAGAGCTTGATGAAAAGATATTAGCATATAAGGATATTGAAAAGGAAGAAAAATTACTTAAGGATAGAGAGACGCTTACTAAAAATATAGAAGACTCAGTAGAAAAATTAAAGCTGATAAACTCACTTAAAGCTAGACTTGACGAAAATAAGAAAAATAAAGACTATTTACTTGATAGAATAAAGGACTTCGACAAAGTGTTATCAAACGAAGCACTTATATCGAGCACGGCGAAGGCTTATGAAGTTTTAGAAAGCTACAAAACTTACAAGACAAGGCTCGATAAGATTAAAAATGAAATTAATAATACTGAGGCTATTTACAAGAAAAGTAAAAATATAACAGAAAAGCTCGACATTGACAATACCATAGCGAGGAACTTAAACGCTTTTACTAAGCTAAATGAACTCAAAAAACGTTTGAGTGACGTATCGGCATCCATTGACAAGGGTAGATACTTTATTAAGGACAACGATGAAAATTTAAACAGAGACTTAAAAGAGTATACAGAGCTATTAATAAAGCTAAAGAAGTGCCCATATTGCAACTCGGATGTTGATAAGGCGCACATTGACATGATAGTTAAAGAATATTTATAAAGGTGATATTATGGATTATACAAACAGACTTGAGGCCTTGAAGGACAGTTTAGACAAGGCAAAACTGAATAAGGTTAAGTACGAAGAAAGGCTTAATATACTTCTTAATGATAGGGAGAATATCATTAAAGAGATAAAAGCTCTTGGTATTGAGCCAGAAAATCTTGAAGCAGAGATAAAGAACTTAGAAAATAAAATAGCTACAGACATAACTAAGGCTGAGGAGCTTTTGAAAGACAATGAATAATTATGCTTTAGAGATAGACAGAATTAAAAAATTTAATAAGTCTCTAGAGAACAAGATTTTGCAAGACAAGACCAAGAAAGAGATGCTACTTGAAAAGAAGGCATCGCTTGCGAAAGAGGCAGAGCGCCTTGACGAGAAGAACATGATTTTCGAAAAGACTAAGCTGCTTTTAGAAAAGACGAGTGACTACGCTAGAAAAGAGGCTATAAAGAGCATTGAGAATATGGTTACGGGCGCACTTCATGAGATATTTGCTTCGCAAAGCAAGTTTGTGATTGAAGAGAAGAGCATAAACGGCAAGGTTGCTGTTGACTTTTTTCTAGAAGACGAGGTCGATGGCGAGAAGATAATGACTGATCCACAAGAACAAAGAGGCGGTGGCTATGTTGACATCATCTCACTTGCGCTTCGATTTGCAATGATAGAAGTATTTAATCCCAAGATTGAAGGACCAATACTGCTTGACGAGCCAGCAAAATTCGTTTCAGAAGATTATATTTATAATGTTGCAGAGTTTTTATCCAAGGTGAGCGAAAGCTTTAAGAGGCAGATAATTATGGTTACGCACTCAAAATATCTATCAAACATAGGTGATAAGACCTTTGAAGTTATCAAGCGTGACAACGTTTCAGAAGTAGTGGAGAAGTAGGCTTATGATTATTAAGATGCTAATTGGTTTAGTAAAGATAATCTTTATGATAGCGTTTTTCCCTATAATATTACTTTTATCTTTATTTAGTGATAAAAAGGATAGAAATAAAAATAAAAATAAAAAGCAAGCTAAGAAAGATGATCTTGCTTGGATAGATAGACTTGAAGAGCTTGATGCGCTTATAGACGATTAATTGAATATTAAAAAATGTCCTATATAAAGCACAAAATTGTGTTTTATATAGGATTTTTTATGAAATATATTTAAATCCACCAAAAAAGATACAACAATATAGCTAAAACATCATTAAATTTTAAGACTTCTAACCAAGTTATAAAAGATATTTTTCGAAGTGTAACATATGTCTTGACAATTAAGAGATATATGTCTTATCGTGATAGTTTTTGTTGTGTGGTATAACATATGTTACAAAAACAAATAAAAAAAGAGAGGTATTCTGATATAATAGGTTTGACAACAAAAAAAC